>JAEULQ010000045.1 GCA_016792685.1 Tabrizicola sp.
GCGTCCAGAAGGGCACGGTGCCCGCGCGGGTTCAGGAGGCCCCGGTCGTCATGCTGGCCATGAAGCTCAACCAGATGATCCGAGAGGTCGCGCAGCACTTCGCCCGAGACGCGGCGGTCATTCACCCAGGCGGTCTTGCGCCCGTCCGCAGCATTGACCCGCCGCAGGATCAGCTCCTCTTCGGCGTCGATCCCGGCTTCCTCCAACACGGCCCGCGCCCCATGGGCGGCGGGCAGGTCAAAGACCGCGGTCACTTCTCCCTGTGCGGCTCCTGCCCGCACAAGTTCGGCACGCCCGCGCCAGCCCAGCACAAAGCCCAGTGCATCCAGCAGGATCGACTTTCCCGCCCCCGTCTCGCCCGTCAGCACATTGAGGCCCGGGCCAAGCTCCAGGCTCAGCCGGTCGATGATCAGGACGTCGCGAATGTCCAGGCTACGAAGCATCGGTCAACCGTAGGGTGCGCTATAGCGCACCATGATCAGAGCCACTCGCCCTTCACCATCTGGCGATAGATCGTCCGCAGCCAGCCTTCACCCTTGGCCTCGGGGGAAAGCCCCTTGCCCTTCAGCAGACGGAAGCTGTCGTCGTAGAATGGAGAGGACTGGTAGTTGTAGCCCAGGATCGCTGCCGCGGTCTGCGCTTCGTCCGTCAGGCCAAGCGCCAGGTAGCATTCCACCAGACGATGCAGTGCCTCGGCCGTATGCGTGGTGGTCTGGAAATCCGCCACGACAACGCGGAACCGGTTGATCGCCGCCGCGTAGTGACGGCGCTTCAGGTAATAACGCCCGACTTCCATTTCCTTCGCCGCCAACTGGTCAAAGGCGAGATCGAACTTCAGGATCGCCGAGCGGGCATATTCGCTGTCGGGATAGGTTTCGATCACATCGCGCATACCTTGCAGCGCCTGGAAGGTGATGCCCTGGTCGCGGCCGACGTCATCGATCTGGTCGTAATAGGACAGCGCCATCAGATAAAGCGCATACGGCGCATCCTCGTCGCCGGGATAGAAGTCCAGGAACCGCTGCGCCGCATCGCGGGCCTCGGGGTATTCCTTGGCCTGATGATGCGTGTAGGCCTGCATGATCAGGGCGCGCTTGGCGAATTCCGTATAGGGATAAAGCCGCTCGACCTCCTGGAAGTAGACCAGCGCGTCCTTCTTGCGCCTGCCGGTTTCCAGTTCCAGCTCGCCCTTCTTGAAGATTTCCTCGGCGGTATAGCTGTCGAGCGGGCGTTCCTTGTTGCCCGACCCGCAGCCAGCCAGAAACGCAACCAGAAGCGCTGCTTTGGGAAACCCTGCTCCGGGCCTTCTGCCTGACATTCTTCGCCTATCCAACCTCAAGCCCGGGCGGTTTGCCCCACCCTTGGCTTACTTCGTTGGCCCGTCCTAGCACAGAAAAATCCGGGGCGCAAAACGCCTTTCGTGACTTTTCAGCGCAAGGCTTCGTGCTAGAGGCGGGCAGGAAGGTCGCCGGCATGGACACCCACACCCGGCAGCTTGCCCAGGGTCCGCGGGCCGCAATCGACGATCTCGAACGCATCGGGATCGGCAAAGAGCGTGCGGAGCAGGCGGTTGGTCAGGGCGTGACCGGCCCGCTCACCGATGTAACGGCCCAGGATCGGTCCGCCCGCCAGTGCAAGATCGCCAACCGCGTCCAGCATCTTGTGGCGCACCGGTTCGTCCGCATGACGCAGGCCACCCGGCGACAGCACCTGATCGCCGTCAAACACCACTGCATTTTCCAGCGTGCCGCCCAGGGCCAGGCCATTCGCCCGCATCGCATCCACATCAGCCTGACGGCAGAAAGTGCGGCTGTCGGAAAGCTCGCGCACAAAGGCGCCGTTGGCCATGTTGAGCCGACGTTCCTGCACGCCGATCGCGGCTTCCTTGAAGTCGATACGGAAGGCGATCTCCAGCATTTCGGCCGGTTCAAGCCGTGCCACCGCTTCGCCTTCGCGCACTTCGACCGACTTCAGCACCCGCACGGCGCGGATCGGGCGATCCTGCTCTTCCAGGCCAACTTCCAGGAAACCGGCGATGAACGGCACCGAGGAGCCATCCAGGATTGGGACTTCCGGGCCGTCGATCTCGATCAGGGCGTTGTGAATGGCAAAACCCGCCAGCGCCGCCATGATGTGTTCGACCGTCGAGACCGAGACGCCCGAGGCATTCTCGACCACGGTGCAGAGGCGCGACGGCGTCACACGATCCCAGCGCGCCGGGATCATGGCATCGTTATCAGCGACGTCGGTGCGGCGGAACCAGATCCCATGGTCGGCCTTGGCCGGGCGAACGACCATACGCACCGGCGCGCCGCCGTGCAGGCCGAACCCGGTAAAGGTGGCAGGGGATTTCAGGGTGTTCTGCACGTCTCGCTCAACCTCGTTTGAAGCAGGATTCCAGCCTGTCTTCGCTTGATTGTTAGCTATTCTTTAGCCACCCGAAGCTCAACTCACTCTTTGTGACGGTATGTGACAGTGCTGAAATATCCTGCAAGCCATTGGTATCAAATGAAAAGGCCCGGTTTCCCGGGCCTTGTCTGAAAGGTTGATACCGCGTTCTTGTTCAGTTTGCCTGGCGGCGCAGGAAGGCAGGAATCTCGATCCGATCCTGATCGGTTCCCATGTCGTGATCGTCGTCATAAGCGGTCACCGGCGGTTGCGCACGGCCAGCCGGCGCTGTCGGGCTGGTTGCTTCAAGGTGACCCGCCATGCGGTTGATCAGCGAGCCGATACCGAAGCGCGGCTTCGGTGCGGCAGAGGCCGGAGCAGCCGGGGTCGGCGCCGCAGCCACCGGGGTCGGTCGCGCGAACTTCGCGGCCGAAGCCGAAGGACGGCTCACAGCGGCCTGCAGACGGGCAAGCGCTTCGGGCGAGGGCTGGCCGGCCATCCGCGGACGCGGCGCGACGAATTCCGAGGCATCGGCCTCGATCGCGGCCGGGGTCGAGCGGATCAGCGTCGGCTGGGCCACAGCCGGTTGCGGGCGATAGGCCGGCGGCGGCAGGTCGTCGGCCATCGCCTCGTCGTCCTCATCCATGTCGGCCTTGGACGCAGCCGCGTCAAAGGCCGCTGCGGCCACGGTTTCGATCTCTTCCTCGAAAGCCGCCCGCTCTTCCACCATCGGCGCCGGGGCCGGAGCGCGCGGCGCTTCGGCCTGATGCGACGGCGTCAGCGTCAGCGGCGCGCCCATCGAGCGGCGCGCCACCGGCACATCGGCCTTGTTCGCGGCGGATGCGTCGATGCCGGTCGCGACGACCGAAACGCGGATGCGGCCCTCCATCGCTGTGTCAAGCGTGGAGCCGACGATGATGTTGGCTTCCGGATCGACCTTCTCGCGGATGATGTTCGCGGCTTCGTCCAGTTCGAACAGGGTCAGGTCATGGCCGCCGGTGATGTTGATCAGCACGCCTTTCGCGCCGTTCAGGCTGATCTCGTCCAGCAGCGGGTTGGCAATCGCCTTCTCCGCCGCCTGGATCGCGCGATCGTCGCCGGTGGCTTCGCCGGTGCCCATCATCGCCTTGCCCATCTCGTCCATCACCGCTCGGACATCGGCGAAGTCGAGGTTGATCAGGCCCGGACGGACCATGAGATCGGTAACACCCTTGACGCCTTGATACAGCACGTCATCGGCCATCGCGAAGGCTTCGGTAAAGGTCGTGCGCTCGTTGGCCAGGCGGAACAGGTTCTGGTTCGGGATGATAATCAGCGTGTCGACCACCTTCTGCAGCGCGTCGATGCCGTCCTCGGCCTGACGCATGCGCTTGGCGCCTTCGAACTGGAAGGGCTTGGTCACGACGCCGACCGTCAGTACGCCCAGCTCACGCGCGGCCTGCGCGATGATCGGGGCCGCGCCGGTCCCGGTGCCACCACCCATCCCGGCCGTGATGAAGCACATATGTGCGCCCGCCAGGTGATCGACGATTTCCTCGATGGTCTCTTCCGCCGCAGCAGCCCCAACCGACGGACGCGCCCCCGCGCCCAGACCTTCCGTCGCTTTCACGCCCATCTGGATCCGCGCATGTGCACGGCTTTGCTGCAGCGCCTGCGCATCAGTGTTCGCCACGACAAACTCGACGCCTTCCAGCGCCTTGTCGATCATGTTGTTCACCGCGTTTCCACCGGCACCGCCCACACCAAAAACGGTAATGCGCGGCTTCAGCTCTTCACGCTCGGAAGTCATCGTCAGATTGAGTGCCATGGGTTTGCCTGTCCCTTTGTCCGCCGCCTGTTTTTATCCGGCCCACGCGCATCTTCCCTGCGCAAAGGCCGACTTATCCCCGATTCTATCCACAACCGCCGCAAAGGTCACGAGAAAAACTCGTCCAATCAGCGAAATATAGGGTCCTGCTTGCCGGATTCAGCGGCATTTCGCTTCGACTGCAGGATATTGTGGTCACCAATTGTCCTTGAACCATTTTACGGCCCGCCGCAGCGAGCGCGCAGGATAGCGCTCGGCCGGGATTTCGAAATCCCACCATTCGTCTTGCGGGTGCGCGGCAAAGAGGCAAAGGCCCACGGCCGAGGCAAAGGCAGCGCCGGTCGCGGCTTGCGGCAGGCCCTGGACGCGCAGCGGGCGCCCGATCCTGACCCGCTGGCCAAGGACCCGCGTCGCAATGCCGTCGAGCCCCGGGATCTGGCTGCCGCCGCCGGTCAATACGATCTGCTGGCTTGGCAGCGTGTCGAATCCGGCTGCGTCCAGCGTGGCGCGCACTTCTTCCAGGATTTCCTCGACCCGCGGCCGCATGATGCCGATCAGTTCGGTCCGGCTGATCTGGCGGCGGTCCTTCTCCCAGTCGCCGCTGTCGCCGCCGATGTCGATCATCTCGCGGTCGTCCATGCCGGTCGCATAAAGCCCGCCGTGGCGTGTCTTGATCTTCTCGGCCGTGGCCAGCGGGATCTGCAGGCCCTTGGAAATGTCCGAGGTCACATGATCGCCGCCCATGCGGACCGAGTCCGCATAGATCATGTGCTTTTTCATGAAGATCGAAATCCCGGTCGCGCCGCCGCCCATGTCGATGCAAGCCGCGCCCAGTTCCTGCTCGTCCTCGACCAGACTGGAAACGCCCGAGACATAGGCGGAAGACGCCAGGCCAGCTAGCTCCAGGTCGCAGCGCTTGATGCAGTAAAGCAGGTTCTGCACCACGTCGCCGTCAACCGACAGAAGATGCATGTCGACGGCCAGCCGATGCCCGATCTGCCCCCGCGGATCGCCCAGGCCCGAGCGGTGGTCCAGCGCAAAGTTGACCGGCTGGGCATGCAGCACCTCGCGGCCCTGGCCCAGGTCCGGCACGTCGCAGGCTGCAAGCACACGGCTCACGTCCTGCTCGGTCACTACAGAATCCTGCAGGTCGAGTTCCCCCGCCAGCCCATAGCTCCGCGGCTCGGCGCCCGAGAAACAGGCGATCACATGATCGACCCGCACATTGGCCATCTTCTGCGCCGCCTGCACGGCCGTGCGGATCGCCCGCTCGGTCTCGTTCATCACCGCGATTTCGCCGAAGCGCACACCCCGCGACCGGGTCGTGGCCGCCCCGATCACCCGGAACTGGCTTTGCCCGGCCATCGGGCCGACGCCGTCCTGCTCGCGCAGCCGGTCCGGCCCGTCAAAGCGCAGGATCAGGCAGGCGATCTTCGAGGTACCCACGTCCAGGATGGCGATCACACCGCGCTGCATGGCAGCCCGGCGCATGTTCCGCATGGCACGTTGCGAGGTATAGAGATCGGTCACAGTTCGTTCTCCACGGTTTCTAGGCCCTGTGCGCGGCGCATTTCGGCAAGGGCATTGGGGGTCAGGCGAAGGGTTGGCCGGTGGTCCGACCGAAGATCGACAGTCAGGATGTCGCGATTCATCAGGTCCTGGGCATGGTCGAGCGCGAGCAGGCGCTCCAGGGCTTGCACCGGGTCATTCGCGGGCAGAAGCACGCGCTGATCTCGGTCCAGGACCAGATCCCAGCGGCGCTCGCCCATCCGGACAAGGCCCCGGATCCGCGGCGTCAGCGGCCCGGCTGCGGCGATCAGGTCAAGGGCTTCGGCAGTGGCAAGATCCGCGCCTTCGCCCGCAATCAGTGGCAGGTCAGGCCGGTCCGAACGCGCCATCAGGCCCGCAACCCGATGACCGGTTTCGTCAACCAGCGTCAGGCCGGCCTCTGTCCGCCATACGGCGACAGGCACGCGTTCGGTGATCAGCACCTGCAGAACCCCGCCGGACCGCACCCGCAGATCGGCCCGCTTGACCGCATCCAGCGCCTCGATCCGGGCGCGCGCGGCATCAAGATCGATGTCAAAGGACGACATCGGCAGCGGCAGGGCAAGCTTGGCCCGCACCGCTGCGGCCAGATCCTCGGACGCCCCTTCGACCCGGGCGAGCGAGACGCGGAACTCGGGTCGCGCCTCGAATTCGTCGCGCAGATGCGTCAGTTGCGCGACCAGCGATTGCCGGTTGGCCTCGTTGCTGAACCAAAGCGTGATCCCGCCCAGAAGCAGCAGCATCGGCACACCCCGGCGCAGGAACCCGCGCACATAGGGCGTGAGCAACAGCCGTTGCATGCGGTAGTTCCACTTCGACGGCGCAGGATCGCGACGCAGCCGTGAGGAGGGGCGACGGGCGATCAGCGATTGCATGACGCGTCCCTCACCATCCAGTCACAGAACTCGGAAAAGCTGATGCCCCGGTGCGCCGCCTGCTCGGGCGCAAGCGAAGTGGGCGTCATCCCGGGTTGCGTATTGGTCTCCAGAAGGATCAGGCCTGCCAGGCCCCGCGCCTCGTCCCAGCGGAAATCGGTGCGGCTTACGCCCCGGCAGCCCAGCGCCTTGTGCGCGCGCAGCGCATAATCCAGGCAGGCCGCCTCGATCTCGGCAGGAAGCCTTGCCGGGCATTCGTGACGGCTTCCACCCGGCTTGTACTTGGCATCATAGTCATACCAGCCGTCGGTGATGATGTCAGTCACGCCAAGCGCGCGGTCGCCCATTACGGTGACCGTCAGCTCGCGCCCGGGGACATAGGCCTCGACCATGACGGTCGCGGGCATCGTCGCCGCCAGCCGCGGCGCATTTGTCCCCTCGCGGACAATATAGACCCCGACCGACGAGCCTTCGTTATAGGGCTTCACCACATAGGGCGGCTTCAGGACATGCGCCGCTTCGACGGCCTCACGCGGCGCCAGAACGCTTTCGACCACCGGCAGACCGGCGGCGGCATAGACCTCCTTGGTCTTGATCTTGTCCATCGCCAAGGCCGAGGCCAGCACGCCCGAATGGGTATAGGGAATGCCCAGCCATTCCAGCATGCCCTGGACGCAACCGTCCTCGCCCCAGCGGCCGTGCAACGCATTGAAACAGACATCGGGCTTCAGCTCATGCAGGCGCGCGGGCAGGTCGTGGCCGCAATCGACCTCGACCACCTCATACCCCGCCTCCCTGAGGGCCTTGGCACATTCGCGCCCAGAGACAAGAGAGACCTCCCGCTCAGCGGAAAGCCCACCCATCAGTACCGCCACTCTGGGGGCCATCCTGCTCGATGCGCCCGCCATCTTCTGCCTCATCCGGGTCTTTTGCCGACCCGTGATCTGTTATTCGCGCGGGTATTCTCCGACCCGCATGATTTCCCACTCTAACGTGATGCCGCTTGATTGGAAAACCTTTTTTCGCACTTCCTCACCCAGATTTTCCAGGTCGGCAGCCGTAGCCCCTCCTGCATTGATCAGGAAGTTGGAGTGCATGGTCGACATCTGGGCGCCGCCAAGCCGCGCACCGCGCATGCCCGCATCGTCGATCACCTTCCAGGCCTTCAATTCATGCGTGTCGTCGGCCTTGCCGGTCGAACTGAAACCGGCAGGGTTCCGGAAGGTCGACCCGGCGCTCCGCTCCTTGGTGGGCTGGCTGGCATCGCGCTTGGCGATCTGGTCGGCCATACGCGCCTCCAGCACCCCTGGATCGCCCGGCGGCGCCCGGAAAGTCGCCGAGACGATGACCGCGCCCTCGGGCACGTCGCTCTGCCGGTAGCGCAGGGCCAATGCCGATGCCGGTAGTGTTTCGACCCGGCCCTGCCGCGTCACGATGCGGATTTCCTCAAGAACATCCGCCACATAGGACCCGTAGCATCCCGCATTCATCCGGACGGCACCGCCAATGCTGCCCGGGATCGTGCGCAGGAAAGTCAGGTCGAGCCCAGCCTCGGCAGCACGCCTTGCCACATGCGCATCCAGAGCCGCCGCCCCGGCGATGACCCGGTCCCCTTCGACCGAAATGCTATTGAAGCCACGACCCAGCCGGATCACCACGGCCCGGATACCCCCGTCGCGGACGATCAGATTGGACCCGACCCCCATGGGAAAGACCGCGATGCCAGGGTCGAGCGCCGCCAGAAACGTCGCCAGATCCGTCTCGTCCGCAGGCTGGAACAACCAATCCGCCGGTCCGCCCACGCGAAGCCAGGTCAGATCGGCCAAGGGCCGCTCAGGCGTCAGCACGCCACGCGCGGCGGGCAGGGTCATGGGTCTGTCAGTCGTCATGTCCGCCTTCTGCGGCGCTTTCCCGCGCCGTGCAAGAGGCTTCACGCCTCGGGCCCGTGCCCCCTGCCCTTGCGCAGAAAAAGCCCAAGCCCCGCCCCGATCCCTGTCGCGCAGACGACCGGCACCCAGACCGTCAACACCTCGATCCCGCGGCCCATGACCTCTTCGGCATGCCCGACCGAAAGCGATGTCCGCAGAACCGCCACAAGGCTGGCCAGAGCGGGCAGCACCAGACCCGCAAGCCAGCCGTAGCGGTAGGCCATAAACCCGGCACCAGCGCCCAGCGCCAGCACGCCCAAGACCGCAACCCCCAGGACCGGAAACATCATCTGCCCTTTCTGCCTTCCCATAGGGCCAACTCTCGCCTGCCCGCCCGTTTTGGCTAGGTCAGGAAAGGCTCATCCCACGCGACGGCGCGCGAGCAGAAGTCCCAAAAGCGCACCACCGACCGATGAGCCCGCCGCAACCACGGCGAAGGGTGCGAAGACGAAGGGATCGTGGGCCCCCGTCGTATCGGTCCGCCACATCAGGAACATCACGGCCCCGAGTGCCAGAACCGGTACCAGAAACGCCCTGCCTCGACCATAGCGGCGCGCCGCACCCCAGGTGATCGCCCCGGTCAACACGGCAGACACCACGGCCATGCCAAGAAGCGGTAGGACCATGATCACCCCACTCGTCTGCGCAGCCAGCGCCAGAAATAGACCAACGGCCAGCGCAGGATCGAGGCCCCCGCTGCAAGGAGCGCCAGCCCGATGACCGGCCCCGCCTCATAAGTCACCCAGCCCAGCAGCGGCACGCCGATCGCGATCAGCACATAGGCGGCCCGCCAGTGATAGTCCCGCGACGGAAACATCGCGATCACATTGGCCGCGATGATCCAGAGAAAGCAAAGCGCCAAGGGAACGATCATTCCTGCATGTCCTTGGGCAGGGGCGAGGGTCGGCCCAGCGCCCGACGCAGGAAATAGATCAGCGGATTGCGGAACATTGAGACGAAGGCGAAGAGGCCGACAGCAAGCCAGATCCAGCCATGGACCCATCCGATCCAGGCCAGCAGCCCCGGTGCCGTGATCAGCAGCGCCAGCCCCGGTACCATCTGCCGCCGCATCGGCAGCATGGCCACCACCGCCGAGGCGATGACCCAAAGACAGCCCAGGATCAGTGGCGTGCTCACACCAAACGCCCCGCACAAGCGGCAGAGCAAGGCACCTTTATTCGCAATAAGTCTGTGGCGTTCATGCCGCCTGCCCCAACAGCTTTGCCGGCAGCGCATTGGCCCAGGCCGAGATCGTCCCCGCCCCCAGGCACACGACCATGTCACCGGGTCGCGCCTGTTCCTTCACCAGCCGCGCAAGCTCGGTTTCATCGGCCAGCGCACGCGCGTGACGATGGCCATGGGCGATGAGCCCCGCCACCAGATCGTCGCGCGATGCCCCCGGGATGGGCTCTTCCCCCGCCGCATAGACATCGGCGATGGCGACCACATCCGCCTCGTTGAAACAGGTGCAGAATTCCTCGAACAGGTGCGACAGCCGGGTGTAGCGGTGCGGCTGATGGACCGCGATGATCCGGCCTTTCGTCGCCTGCCGTGCTGCCTTCAGCACTGCCGCGATCTCCACCGGATGGTGACCATAATCGTCGATGATCGTGACGCCATTCACTTCGCCCACCCGGGTGAAGCGGCGGTTGACGCCGGAAAAGCCCGCCAGAGCCTCGCGGATCTCGTCCTTCTTCATCCCCAGATGCCGCGCCACCGCAACCGCCGACAGCGCATTCGACACGTTGTGGTCCCCCGGCATCGGCAAAGTGCAACCCTCGATCACAGCGCCTTCCGCCTGCAGTGCGATGTCGAAATGCGCGACCCCGTTCTCATAGGTCAGGTTCTGCGCCCGCACATCGGCCTGGGCGTTGAAACCGAAAGTCACCACCCGGCGGTCGGTGACCTTGCCCACCAGCGCCTGCACCTCCGGATGATCGGTGCAGCAGACCGCAAGCCCATAGAACGGCACGTTCGAGACGAAGTCGAAGAACCCCTTCCGCAGCGCGTCGAAGGTGCCCCAATGCTCCATGTGCTCCGGGTCGATATTGGTCACGATCGCGATCGTCGCCGGAAGCCGGTTGAACGACCCATCCGACTCGTCCGCCTCCACCACCATCCACTCCCCTGCCCCGGCCCGCGCGTTCGAGCCATAGGCATGGATCACCCCGCCGTTGATCACGGTCGGGTCAAACCCGCCCTTGTCCAGCAGCGTCGCCACCATCGTCGTCGTCGTCGTCTTGCCATGCGTCCCGGCAATCGCAATGTTCGACCGCAGCCGCATCAGCTCCGCCAGCATCTCGGCCCGGCGCACGACGGGCAGCTTGCGGCGGCGGGCTTCTTCCAGCTCGGGGTTGCCCTTCTTGATCGCGGACGAGATCACCACGACCGACACACCATCACTGATATTCTCGGCCTTCTGGCCCTCGAAGAAGGTGGCGCCCAGCTTTACCAGACGCTCGGTGATCTTCGACGCCTTCGCATCCGACCCCTGCACCTGATAGCCAAGCGTGATCAGCACTTCGGCAATGCCGCTCATCCCGATCCCGCCGATGCCGACGAAATGGATCGGCCCCAGTTCCAGCGGAAGCTTGGTTGCTGCGTTCATGATGCGTCTCCGCCTAAGTCTTCGACCAGCGCCACCAGCCTTGCCGTGGCATCGGGCTTGCCTTCCCCCAAAGCCGCGCGGGCCATGGTCTCGGCCCGGTGCGGGTCTTCCAGGATCGCGGCGATGTGGCCCGCGAGGGCCCTCGCGTCAAGCGCATTCTCCTGGACCATCACCGCCGCCGCAGCGTCAACCAGACCTTTGGCATTCGCTGTCTGGTGGTCGCCAGTGGCCGCCGCAAACGGGATCAGGATCGCCGGACGCCCGATCACGCTGATATCCGCGACCGAAGACGCGCCCGAGCGGCTGATCACCAGCTGCGCCTCGGAAAGACGACGGGGAATGTCGGTGAAGAACGACGCGATCTCGGCCCGAACGCCGGCCGCCTCATAGGCCGCCGCCGCCCGCGCGCCGTCCTCATCCCGCGCCTGATGCGCGACACGGAGGTTCTTCCGCAGGTCTTCCGGCAAGGCCGTTACCGCCGCTGGCACCACATCCGACAGCACTCGCGCGCCTTGGCTGCCGCCGATCACCACCAGCGACATCGGGTAATCCCCCGGCGGGATATAGGGGGCGGCCGCCCGGTCCAGCACCGCCTGGCGCACCGGATTGCCGGTCGGCTCTCCCGTCACGCCAGAGGGCAGCGCCGTCGGCCAGGTCCCGCAGGCCACCTTGTCCACCCGGCGGGCGAAAAGCTGGTTCACCCGGCCCAACACCCCGTTCTGTTCATGGATCATCCGGGGATGGCGCAACACCCAAGCGGCCGTCAGTGCCGGGATCGAGGGGTACCCCCCGAAGCCTACGACAACCGCGGGCCGGTCCCGAAGCTGCGACCAAAGCGCGCCGATGACCCCACCCAGGATACGGAACGGCACCAAAAGCTTCGCCGCCACCCCGCCCCGCGCGAAAGTGGCGCTCGCCACCCGTTCGATCTTCACGGCTTCGGGAAATCCGCCCGCATAACGTGCTCCGCGGTCGTCCGTTGACAGCTTCACCCGCCAGCCCCGCGCCAGCATCGCCTCGGCCAGGGCCTGGGCCGGGAACATATGCCCGCCCGTCCCCCCCGCCGCGATCAGAAGCAGCTTGGCCATCAACGCCCCCGCCGGAAGACGTCGCTCATCTGGCCACGCGGCCGTTCCCGCGTCAGCGCCAGAAGCATGCCCATCGTGATCCCCGCCGCGATGACCGACGATCCGCCATAGGACACGAAAGGCAGCGTCATCCCCTTGGCCGGCAAAAGCCGCACCGCGACGCCCATGTTGATCATCGCCTGCACCCCGAAGATGCAGGCCATCCCCGCCCCCGCCAGCCGCGCAAAGGGGTCACGCTCGGGCAGAAGCCGCCAGAGCGAACGCACGACGATCACCCCGTAGAGGGCCAGGATCGCCAGAACCAGGATCAGCCCGTATTCCTCGGCCGCAACCGCGATGATGAAGTCGGTATGCGCATCGGGCAACGACCATTTCACCTGGCCTTCGCCTACGCCCACACCGAAGAACCCGCCCTCCTGAATGGCGTTGGCCGCATAGCCAAGCTGGGTCCGCGGATCGACATCGGGCGACAGGAACCCGTCGATCCGGCGCGCGAAATGCTCGGAGCTTTCATAGAAAACCAGGCCCCCCATCGCGACCAGCCCGCCCACGATCCCGATCAACAGCATCGGCGCCCCGCCGATGAAATAGACCACGCCCCAGGCAAAAAGGACGAGTGCCGACTGGCCGAAATCCGGCTGCATCGCAAGGAAGCCCACCACGACAAGCGTCAGCGCGAACGAGATCGTCTTGCCCGGCGGGCCGTTCAGATCCTGGCTGGCAGCGATCAGCCAGGCCACGACGATTACGAAGCCTGGCTTCAGGAATTCCGACGGCTGGACGCTCGCGAACCCGAACGAGAACCACCGCACCGCCCCCTTGCCGAAATCGGTCCCGAACACCGGCAAAAGCATCAGCGCCAGCATGGCCAGCGCAAAGCCCATGACCCCCAGTCGCCGCACCATATCGGGCGGCATCATCGAGATCGCGATCATCGCAACCAGCGCGACTCCACCGAAGAAAGCCTGGCGCTGCACATAGTAGAAAGGCTCCAGCCCGTTGCGGGTGGCCAGAGGCACGCTGGCCGCGAGTCCCAGCAAAAGCCCGATCCCGAACAGGACAAAGACCGAGGTCAGCGTCCACTTGTCGATCGTGCGCCACCACCTAGGGATGACCGGCTCGCTCACCCGCACGGGATTGCTGCCATAGACCATTTCAGTCATGGGAAACCGCCTGATACGCCTGTTCTGCCTCAAGCCCGAGTGTGTCCCCCGGGTCTTGCGGTCAGAGTAGCGGCAAATCCGGGCTCTGGCCAGTAGGAATAGGTCACCATCGGGAATGCTGCCGAACCAGGCACCCTGCCATACTGTGGGCTGGCTAGACGTCGGCCAGATTGGTGCATCACCAGCCAAGCGTGCCACTGTCAACGCGGCCAAGCCCCATCCACCGGCAGGAACACTTCGCACGACGGTGTGCCCTGTCCCGGCGCCCGCGCTCGCTTGCGGGCTCGGCAAATCAGTATACAGTGTTTGACGGCGATGCTCGCGCGATATCTCGGTGAATCGATGAAACGAATTCTGCGAAACCTATTTCACCGTTTTCAAGACTACCAACATTTCAAAGGAGAGCAGGTCGTTCGTTCGCGTCTGTCAGATATCAGCAAGCTCCCCTTTTTTCACTCAATACTATTCGGTGCGACGGGTCACCATTGCGAGGCCTGGCGGTCAGTAGGGAACGTGTTTCATAGCGATGCGCCGATTGCAATTATCGTGAAGAGGAAGGGAAAGGTCGCGGGCGCCGTAGGGTTTGAGGTCCTGGGCCGGACACTTCTCGTTCGCCAATTGCAGGGTGCTCCGAAAGCCAACTTCCACGATGGCACCCGAGCGGAGGCGTTTTTACTTTCGTGCGCCGAAATGATTGCCGAAACGCTTCAATTCAGGACTATCCGCGTACTCACGCCGGAAACTGCTATCGAGTATCGCGATGCGGCGCCGGTAGATGATCGACCATCAGAACTCGCCAAGTCTCATATGTGGCGCATTTACTCCTACCCCGCCGAGATAGGCTACGGAATGAGGTTCTGCTGGCGTCTTCGGCGCAAAACCTATTACAGGTCAATTGCGGAATGCCGCGCCGCTCGGGATACCAGCGCAGCCCAGAAGGTCGACGTGACTGCCTGAGCGCATGCAGTCCCGGAAACGTCGTCCAGTTCCCGGTGAGCAATGTCGCAAGGATTGCCGTTGGCACTTGTCCGATTCAGGCCACTTATTGCAGGTCGCCACGCAAGCTGCCTTGCAGCAAGTGGCTCCAGAGCAATCGAACTTCCATTGCCTTCTTTGGGCCCATAACCTGCCTCGGCCCGGCCATGGCTGACCAAACCACCTTCTTTGCAGGTCAATTGGCTCGCCTTCTAATACTATCTCCGGGTCGCTCAATTTCAGCCGCTCCGACCGGCCCCGAAGTCGCAGACCTGAGACATGTTCGGACACCTCGGCCGACACCGTCACGCCCTTGAGCGGCCGCAGCCGATCCGAATACGCCTGGTCAAGGAGAGGACGATCGCCCTTGAACACGATCAAGCCAAGCTTCACTCCGATCAGTCGCGTGCGCAAGGACGTCAGTTGCGCCCTTGCTGACACGCGTCAAACCTGACCAGCACTTTGGGCCAGTCTGCCTCCAGACGCAGACGGATCACCGGGCCGACGCTCTGCATGTTCATGTTGCGGTCGGCGCAAGACGTGCTCATCTGGCCGCACCTGTCCGGGTCAGGCCCACGCTCAAAATGCGTGCCGCAATCGATGGGTCGATGTCAGACCATCTCAGATCGCAGCACACCCAAAGAGCGGCGAAGAGGTGATCGTTGCGGCCCGTGAAGTGGCCGGTCAGGCTGCTGAATTGCCGGTCGCGCGGAAGTTCGACGTTTTCGGCAAACTTTCGAAAAACCAGCAGACTGATGAAATGCGACGCGGAATGGGTTTCATGCCTGAGCTTCCCTGGCCGCTAAGCGGAAAAGCCTTGCCAATTCGTTAACGCCCGCGATTATGCATCTGTATTCAAATGCTAATTTGGATTTGTCCACCGTGGACAACCCTCGCTCAGACCCCGTAGACCCGTCGCGCCGTTCCGGTGCCGATTGCCGCCCTCTCGGCCGCGCTCAGGCCCGCCAGCAGCTCTCCGGTCATCCCGATCCACCCCGGCAGACCGGCCCCGAGATCGACCACCGGCCAGTCGCTGCCCCACAGCATCCTCTGCGGCCCGAACAGCTCGAGGAGGCGTTCCACGTAGGGCCGGATCACATCCACCCCCGCCCCCGGGGCCGCGTAGGCGGTGATCCCGGAGAGCTTCACCACGACATTCTCGAAGCCCGCGAAGGCGCGGACCCCCGCCTCCCAGATCTCCCAGTCCCCCGCCACCACATCGGGCACGCCACAGTGATCCAGGATGAAGACCTGGTCGGGGCAGGCCCGCAGAAGCGGTACCCCGACGGGCTCCAGTTGCCGCGACAGGAAGTTCAGATCGAACGGCAGCCCAGCCTTTCCGATCTTCCGCAGGTTCCTCCGGAAGGTTTCGGTCGTCGAGACCTCGTCCGGCACGACATGCAAGATGCGACGGAAACCCACGGTTTTCAGCTGCCTGGCCTCTTCCAGCCAGGCGTCGAAGCCGGCGTCCTCCTCGGGGCGGATCGAAGCGATCTGGCCAAGCATCCCACTGCTTCCTACCATCCCCGCCACTAGCCGCGCCTCGGCCTGGTAGTCGGCGTCATCGACCCCGGTCTCCATGAAGATAGTACCGACTACCCCTCGACCAGCAGTCAGCCACGCATAGTCGGCGCGGGTGAAATCCGCCGTCGCCAGGGCCGGGATGCCCGCGGTCCAGGCATAGCCCAGGTGGTCGCGGAGGATCAGATGCTGGTGGGTGTCGATCAGGTCCATCTCATCCATTCCTCAATTCGAAGTCCGCCTTGGCCGAACCGTCTCGGACCCAGCGTCCATTCGGAAGGTCATTGTTCTCAAGCTTTTCAATGATCTCGGCTTCTGTCAGCCCGAGCCTTTCCCAGCGGCCACGCAACCGGGTGCGAAGGACGTGTTCGGGAACCTCGACCATGACCGTCACGTCGAAGAGTGGCAGCAGACGGTCCCATGGCGCCTGCTTGAGCAGGAGCCAGTTGCCTTCGACCACGATCACCGACACCTCCGCCGGGATCAGGCGGGCGCCGGCGCGGGCGATCTCGATCTTGCGGTCGAAGACCGGGACGGCGACCTCAGCCTCATCACGGGCCTTCAGCCGCTTCAAGGTGTGATAAAGCCCGCCCACGTCGAAAGTATGCGGCGCACCCTTTCGCGGGCGGAGGCCTGCGGGCACAAGGTATTGATCATCATAATGATATCCGTCCATCGGCAGAACGGCAGCAAGGCCGGGTCGGCGTCCGTTCAGCTTTCCGGCAAGCTTGTCTGCCAGGGTCGATTTCCCCGATCCGGGCGCCCCCGCGACAGCAACGATCTGCCGACCGGACGCGCTGCGGGCCTCCAGGAGATCCGCCAGTCGCGAAAGCTCGGTCAATTCTCCCGCCATGGCATCGTCTCCCGGTTCCGCGCCGAGAATGCGCAATGCCCACGCGCCATACAAGACCGCACTGCACGTCGAAATGCCGTCTGACCAGTCTCGCTTCGTTTGAACCCTTGGACCCGCCGAGGTGCCTTTTTGGGATCGCCTACCCGCTCCCGACCTGGCGACCGAAGCTATGGAAGGCAGAAAAGGTGGACGAACTCAGCATCCCCAACCTTCCGCCGCCACCGAAAGGCAAGCCGCGCGTTGGTACAGAATTTCATTGATATACGAGCTCAGACTCTCGACCGCAGGAATGACGACTGCGAAGACGATCAGCCCTAGTCCGACAACGGCTGCAGTCAAGACAACCCAGTCAACAGTAACCGCCCCGGAGTCGTCCTCCAGGTACTTAACCATAGATTTCTTAAACAAAATTCCCCACTCCCACGGGCCCGGCATGAGCACTACCGAACGGTTCCCGCCCCCATGAGGATGCCATATCGGGGAACTATTTTTCACGTCAAGAATATTTTCCGAGCAGTCGATCTTCGAAGCCGATGCGCGCAAAGATCGTTGCTCATTGCGGAACATTCGATCCCCGCAAGCCGAACTTGTGACGCCCCTTGTTCTCTTTCAATCCAGGGTTGTAGGCCATGCCTGGACCTGAAGCCCGGAGACTCTTCTCCCGGATCGGCGGCTTTGTTGGATCGCGAATCGAGGCCGGCGGCAGCCCAAGCCCCAGTCAGAACGGCACTTCGTCAACCTGATCGGCCGGGATCACCCAGCGGGCGACGACCTTCTTCGTTCCGGCATGGTCGAACTCGACATCGAGCTTGTCGCCCTCGATTCCCATGATCTCGCCATAGCCGAACTTCTGGTGGAAGACGCGATCACCAAGGACGTAAGGCGACAACGCTTCAGCATCGATCACCACATGCCGCGCTTCTTGCGGCTGGCGCATCGGGCGATGGCTCTGGTTTTCCTGCATCCGTTTCCAGCCGGGGGAATTGTAGACATCGGCCTTGGACACCCGGTCCTCCAGGCTGGAGCCGAAGCCCACCTGCGCCGCTGCCCCGTATCCCCCGCCATAGAGGCCGGGGGCGGTCAGGACCTCGACATGGTCGGCGGGCAGTTCGTCAATGAAGCGCGAAGGGAGCTGGCTTTGCCACTGCCCATAGACCCGCCGGTTCGAGGCAAAAGAAATGGTGCAAAGTTCTTCGGCCCGGGTGATGCCGACATAGGCAAGGCGGCGTTCCTCTTCGAGACCCTTGAGACCGGTCTCGTCCATGCTGCGCTGGCTGGGGAAGAGACCGTCCTCCCAGCCAGGAAGGAAGACGACCGGAAACTCCAGCCCCTTGGCAGCGTGGAGGGTCATGATCGTGACCTTCTCCTCCGCCCCCTCGGTATCATTGTCCATGATGAGCGAGACGTGTTCGAGGAACCCCTGAAGGTTGTCGAACTGCTCCAACGCCTTCACCAGCTCCTTGAGGTTGTCGAGCCGCCCCGGTGCCTCGGGCGTCTTGTCGTTCCGCCACATCTCGGTGTAGCCGGACTCGTCCAGGATCGTCTCGGCCAGACGGATGTGGTCGTATTCCGGGTGGAAGGTCACCGCATGCCAGCGGTCCACGCCATCAACGAAGGCGCGGAGCTGCGAGGCACCCTTTCCGCCGATCACTCCCTTGGCCAAAGCCTCGCGCGCTCCGTCCAGAAGCGAGACCTGTGCCGCACGGGCAAGCTGGTTGATCTTTGACTGGGCGGTATCGCCAAGGCCGCGTTTCGGCAGGTTCACCACCCGCTCGAAAGCCAAATCGTCATCCGGAGAAACCGCCAACCGGAAATAGGCCATTGCGTCGCGAATTTCCTGGCGTTCGTAGAACCTCGGCCCTCCGACCACGCGGTAGGGCAGACCGATGGTCAGGAACCGGTCCTCGAAGGCCCGCATCTGATGCGAGGCGCGGACGAGGATGGCCTGATGGTTCAGGTCAATGGGCTCGTGGCCACGGGTACCGCGCTGGATTGCCTCGATCTCTTCACCGATCCAGCGTGCCTCTTCCTCGCCGTCCCAATGGCCGATCAGGCGAAGCTTGTCGCCGGGCTCTCCCGCAGTCCAGAGCGTCTTGCCGAGACGGCCCTTGTTGGCCGCGATGATCCCGCTTGCCGCCGCAAGAATATGGCCGGTCGAGCGATAGTTCTGTTCCAGCCGGATCACCTGGGCGCCGGGGAAGTCCTTCTCGAAGCGCAGGATGTTGCCGACCTCGGCCCCGCGCCAGCCGTAGATCGACTGGTCGTCGTCGCCTACGCAGCAGATGTTCTTGTGGGATTGGGCCAGAAGCCGCAGCCAGAGATATTGGGCGACGTTGGTATCCTGATATTCATCGACAAGAATATACCGGAACCAGCGCTGATACTGTTGCAGCACATCTTCACGCGTCTGGAAAATCGTGACGCAATGCAGCAGCAAATTGCCGAAGTCGACCGCGTTAAGAGTTTTGAGCCGGGCTTGATAGGCTTCATATAGCTCGGTCCCACGATTGTTATAGGCCGAGGCCTCGGAGGACGGCACCTTTTCCGGTGTCCAAGCGCGGTTCTTCCAACCGTCGATCAGTCCGGCCAACAGACGCGCAGGCCAGCGCTTTTCGTCGATATTGGCGGCGGCGATCAGCTGTTTCAACAGTCGCAGCTGGTCGTCGGTGTCGAGGATGGTGAACGTGGGCTTCAGGCCGACAAGCTCGGCATGCCGCCGCAGGATCTTGGCGGAAAGCGAGTGGAAGGTGCCCATCCAGGGCATGCCCTCGGCCACTTCACCCAAAAGACGACCGACACGCTCCTTCATCTCGCGTGCGGCCTTGTTGGTGAAGGTCACGGCCAGAATCTCGTTCGGACGCGCCCTGCCCTGCCGCAAAAGATGAACGATTCTCGCGGTCAAGGCCTTGGTCTTGCCGGTCCCCGCACCCGCAAGCATGAGAACGGGTCCGTCCAGAGCTTCGACCGCAGCGCGCTGAGCGGGGTTCAGATCGTCGAGATAGGGCGCGCCGCGAGCGGCCGTGGCGCGCTGCGAAAGCGGCACGGCGGCCACTTGGGGCACTGGGGCCTTGTCCTCGTCCCAAACGTTCATGGGGGTGGAGTATACCCGGAACTCGGAGCAGGAAAAGGCCCAGGTTCGCAGAATGTTCACAGGGGTGTCACGGGGGTGTCACGGGGCGGATTCAGGTTCAATGCATGCCTTGGCAACTGGAAGGAAGTGCCATAATCTCGCCAATTGTACGCGCTAGAGCGCCGGTTTACACGCCTCCCAGTTGTGGCCATTGAAGGAGTTGTCCGTGGTTACGTTTTCCGATCCGCTCGTTTCGCAGCAATGGCACCTTCGGCTTCTCGGCGACATCAACACGATCTGGAACGAATTCTCCGGCGCAGGAATTAGGGTCGCCGTCTATGACGACGGCGTGCAGTACGACCACCCCGATCTGGATGGCAACTACGACGACAGCGCGCATTTCGAGTTTGGCGGCGATACTTACGACCCCTACCCGATCGATCCTTTTGAAGATGGACATGGCACTTCCGTCGCCGGGATCATTGCGGCCGAAGCGGGGAACGGGATCGGCGGCGTTGGGGTGGCATGGGGCGCCACGCTGACCGGCATGAATTTTCTGGCGGATTCGCGGGTCTGGAACGACCCCGACGTCGAGGAAGCGATGTTCCTTCATGCCGCCAACTTCGACATCATGTCGAACAGCTGGGGCTATGATCCCTATTTCGAGAACTTCCTGAACCGTGGGGACAGCGGGTCCTATGGTTACGCGGTCGAGGCCGGAATGGCACAGATCGCCGCAACGGGGCGTGGCGGGCTTGGCACGATCATCGTCAAGGCCGCGGGCAATGAGGCTGCAAACGCGAACGGCGAGGGGCTGAACGGGTCGCGCTTTGTGATCAGCGTGGGGGCTCTGACTTCGACGGGTCAGGTCACCGACTATTCGAATTTCGGGACCAACATCCTGGTGTCGGCCGGTGCCGCAGCGGTCACGACCGACCTGACCGGGGTCTTTGGCTACAATCCGGCCTCGGGCACTGCGGGCAACTACACCACGGCCACGGGCGATTCTTCCTTTGGCGGGACTTCGGCCGCAACGCCGGTCGTGTCCGGCGTCATCGCGCTGATGCTTGAGGCCAATGGCGACCTTGGCTGGCGTGACGTGCGCGAGATCATCGCGACTTCGGCCAAGCTGACCGGCTCGGTCGTGACCGGCGTCACAACCGACGAAGTCATGGGAACGGACTTCCAGGCCAGCACCGGTTTCGGGGACAGCTGGAACGATGGCGGCCGGGCCTATTCGAACGATTACGGTTTTGGCCGGATCGATGCCTTTGCCGCCGTGCGCATGGCCGAAGCCTGGGCCCTTTGGGCCGATGCGCCCCAGACCAGCGCGAACGAGGACTCCTTCACCGCAACCTCAGTGACTACGCCGCCGGTCGGCTTCCCCAGCGAAGCCGTGCCAATGGAGATCGAAGTCACCGAGGAAATGTGGATCGAGAGCATCGATGTCACGGTCGACTATTCCTTCGCGATCAGCGATCACACCACCGAAGTGGTCGAGCTGATCCTGGTGGCGCCGGACGGCACCGAATTCGAACTGGTGCAGACCAACCAACTGGGCCTGGACCTCACTGAGCCGCTTGTGATCCCGGCGTTCAGTTACTGGACCTATGGCGTCTCGCATGCCCTGGGCTTGAACAGCGAGGGGACCTGGCAGCTCTTTGCCCGGGGCAACATGCCCGACACCATCGGGCTTGCGGCAATCACCGGCTTCTCGATGAACTTCTACGGTCGCGAGGCGGACAACGACAACGTCCATCACATCACGCAGGATTACCTGCTGGCCCAAAGCCGGAACACCGATGGGACACGCGACCGCGTCATCGACGACAACAACGGCGGCGAAGACTGGCTGAACATGGCCGCCATTGCGGGCGCAGTGAACGTCAACCTCGCGCCCGGCGGGCGGATCCTGGTCGGCGGCGCGCAATGGGCCACGATCGCCTCGGGCGCCTATATCGAGAACATCGTGACCGGCGACGGGTCGGATGTGATCAACGGCTCGATCTGGGCCAACGAGCTTTACGGAATGCGTGGAAACGACACCATTCATGGCCTTGCAGGAGATGACACGATGGACGGTGGTGCAGGCAACGACAGCCTTCGCGGCGACGAGGGCAACGACCTGATCAACGGTCTGCAAGGCAATGACACGCTTTATGGCGGACTGGGCATCGACACGCTTTACGGCGGCGACGGCAATGACCGGATGTTCGGCGAGGGCGACAATGACCTGCTTTACGGGGGCACGGGCACCGACAGCGCCTCGGGCGGGACAGGAGACGACACGATCTGGGCCGAGCAGGGCAATGACACGGTCCTCGGCGACGCCGGGAACGATTCGATCCGCGGCGGCGATGGCAATGACAGCCTGTCGGGCGGGGCGGACAGCGACACGATCAACGGCGACAGCAACAATGACAGCATCTCTGGCGGGGACGGCAATGACCTGCTGTTCGGCGGGCTGGATAACGATACCGTTTCGGGTGATGCCGGAAACGATGTCGTGGACGGCGGCAGTGGCAACGACAGCCTGTCGGGCGGAACCGGCGATGACGAACTCGACGGCGAATCCGGAAACGACACCATGCTGGGCGGCGACGGCAATGACCTGATCGAGGCCGGGTCGGGCAACGACAGCCTGAACGGCGGTGCCGGGAATGATGAGATCGAAGGTGATGACGGCAACGACACGCTCTTGGGCGAGGCGGGCAATGACGCCCTCTACGGCGGCGCGGACAACGACAGCCTGAACGGCGGCGGCAACGACGATATCCTGGACGGCGGGACGGGCAACGACACGCTCCTCGGCGATCTGGGCAATGACACGCTGTCCGGCGGCATTGGTAATGACAGCCTGAACGGCGGGGCGGGCAATGACACGCTCGGCGGCAACGAAGGCAATGACACGGTC
>JAEULQ010000104.1 GCA_016792685.1 Tabrizicola sp.
GCTGATCCTGGTCGTCGTTGCCCTTCTGGCGGCGCGGGCGGCGGATGCAGATGGCGCGCGCAGCCTGCCGCCGGGCGAGGCCAGACCAGCCTGAAGCGCAGCCCCGGGCGGAGGGGCGGGCGGAGTTTTGTGGAAAAACTCCGTGTCGGAGCCCGTACGGGCTCCGGTCCGATTTCTTCGAAGAAATCGGGGCCAGGCGGAGGCGGCAGGGTCAGGCGGCGAGGTCCGCCACGGTGGTCAGCTGGGCGAAATCGGCTCCGAGAATCGAGAGCGTGACGCGCTGGACGGTGGCCGCATCGATCCGGCCGCCGTCATGCGCGGGCAGATCGAAGCCCAGAAGCGCATCCTGCGGCAGGAAGACCCGGTATCCGAGGTCGGAGGCAGACCTGACCGTCGAGGTCACGCAAAAGGCGGCGACCGCCCCGGCGACGACAAGTTCGGTCACGCCCGCCCCGCGCAGATGGGCATCAAGCCCGGTGCCCGCGAAGGCGGAGGAGCCCTGCTTCCAGAGCACGGTCTCGCCCGACAGGGGAGCCGCGCAGGCCATGACTGCGCCGCCGGGTTCGCCCTTGCGGAAGGGGGAGTTCGGGTCAGGGTCATCGTGGTGGACATGGATGACGGGCAGGCCCCTGCCCCGCGCCTGCGCCAGAAGCGCTGCGATCTGCTCTGGCGCTGACGGGTTGACGGGCGCACGACCCGCCCGGATGCGGTCGGCCATGCCTTCCTGCATGTCGATGACCAGAACCGCGCGCATCAGGGGGCACCCATGTAGTCGCGTTTGCCGAGCTCGAC
This sequence comes from Tabrizicola sp., assembly GCA_016792685.1. GTDB lineage: Bacteria > Pseudomonadota > Alphaproteobacteria > Rhodobacterales > Rhodobacteraceae > Tabrizicola. The sequence continues at coordinate 793 of JAEULQ010000104.1, forward strand.
CCCGTTCGCGCGCAGGATGTCGTAGGCGGTGGTGACGTGGAAGAAGAACTGCGGCAGGGCGTAGAACGAGAGGAACTCCTCGCCCTTCAGCATCATGTCGCGGCCACCGGCCTTGAAATGTACCTCGCGGTCCGCGGACTGGGCGAAATCCTGGGCCTGGAAGCTGCCCATGTAGCCGCGTGCGGCGCTGATGCGGTCCTTCAGTTCGGCGAAGGTCGTTTCGGTGTCGGGGAAACTCTTCGGCTCGACCCCGGCCAGGCGGGCCGTGCAGCGGGTCGAGAAATCGCAGGCCAGTTGGACCTGCTTTACCAGCGGGAACATGTCGGGAAACAGGCGGGCGGCGAGGATGACCTCGGGCTTGAACTTCTTCGCCTCGCAATGCGCCTCGGTCTTTTCGAGGATCGTGGCGAGGGCGGAGAGGAAACGGTCGAAGACGGCGACGGAGCGGCGGTGCATGGTAGCCTCCCTTTGGTTCTGGATCAGGGTGGCGGATCGGAGCGACAAAGCCAAGGGGGGCCTGGCGCGCCATGGTCTGCCAGTTGCGAAGATTGATTTCGATGGCAATGGGTGGCATTCTTGACGCCTTAGAAATGATGTTTTCAGCCAGATTTTATTGAGGTTTACATGGACGTCGTCGATCTGATTACAAAGATTTACAAGATCAATCGCCCCGCTGCCGTCATCATCGCCGGAGGCTATCTTCTGATAGCAATCGGTGCAGTCGTGATGGCCAGCAATCCCGAGTGGGGGCTCGATCTGAAGACGGTGCTGCTTTACTTGCTGGGATCGTCCTTTGCGATGATGGTCCTGACCCGCATCCCCACTATCGCCACCAAGATCTTCGGTTGCTTCATCCTGTTGCTGACCGCGATCTGGATCATCCTTTACTTTTTTCAGAAGGTTACGAACAACAGCCTGACGCCGCCGGTGGCGCAGGACGAATGCATTCTGCTGTTGTTCTCGTCTTCCTGCGCGACACTGCATGAGACCACGGCCGTGGCAGAGTCGCAGCTTCAGACGGTTCCGGCCGAGACGGTTGTGCCGGCACCGACCGAAGACCTTGAGGCAGGCAAGAAGGTGTCGAGCGTCTACGTCCAGTTCGCCGGCTATCCGCGCAGCGAGGTGGTCGAGGTCGCAAAGGCCCTGCTGGCAAAGGGATGGGGCATGCAAGGTGCTGACCGCGGCGGGGAACGACTGCCGAGCGCGGCGGGAAAGTTCGAAGTCCGCTTCTTTTCCCCTGCGGACCAGTCGCTGGCAACTGCGCTGGCCGCGGATCTTGACGAGGTCGAGCCGTCAGACCGCAAATCGGCCGTGAAGGAGGTTCCGGCGGAGGCCGTGTCAACGGCCGTTCCGCGCGGGCATCTGGAGCTCTGGATCAGCGAATAGTCCGGGCCGCGGGGCGATCAGACCCCCAGGCACCAGCGCATGACGGCCTTTTGCGCGTGGAGGCGGTTTTCGGCTTCGTCGAAGATCACCGAATGCGGGCCGTCCATCACGGCGCTGGTCGCTTCGTCGTTCCGGTGCGCGGGCAGGCAGTGCATGAAGAGCGCGTCGGGTTTGGCGCGGGTCATCAGTTGCTCGTTCACCTGATAGGGGCGGAGCTGGTTGTGGCGGCGCTCCTTGGCGGATTCGGGGTCATGCATCGAGACCCAGGTGTCGGTGACGACAAGGTCGGCCCCTTCGACGGCGGTGAAGGGGTCGCGCTGGATGGTGATCTTCGAGCCCTTCTCGCGGGCGAAGGCCACGAACTTGTCTTCGGGGTCGAGCGTTTCCGGGCCGGTGAAGGTGAAGTCGAAGCCGAACTGGCCCGCGGCATGCAGGAAGCTTGCACAGACGTTGTTGCCGTCGCCACACCAGACGACCTTGCGGCCGCGGATCGGGCCGCGGTGTTCCTCATAGGTCATCACGTCGGCCATGATCTGGCAGGGATGGGTGCGGTTCGTCAGGCCGTTGATCACCGGAACGGTGGCGTGTTCGGCCATCTCCAGGAGCGTCGCTTCCTCGAAGGTGCGGATCATGATCAGGTCGACGTAGCGGGACAGGACGCGGGCCGTGTCGGCGATGGTCTCGCCATGGCCGAGCTGCATTTCCTTGCCGGAGAGGACCATCGTCTCGCCGCCCATCTGCCGCACGCCCACGTCGAAGGAAACGCGGGTGCGGGTCGAGGGTTTCTCGAAGATGAGGGCGACCATGTGGCCCTTGAGGGGCGTCTCGTCGTCGGGCGAGCCCTTCGGTCGGCCATTGCGGGCGGTCTTCATGGCTTGCGCGCTGTCGATCATGGCCCGGAGGTCGGCGGGGGTCGTCTTGTGGATGTCGAGGAAGTGGTTCATGTCGTTTCGCTTTTTGGCCGGAGCGACCGGGGGCTAGCCCCCGGACCCCCAGGATATTTGGGCAAAGATGAAATCAGGCGGCGAGGGCGGTTGCAGCCTGGTCGAGACGGGTCAGAGCCTCGGCGATATCGGCATCGGGGATGTTGAGCGCCGGAAGGAGGCGGACGACATTGTCGGCGGCGGCGATGACCAGGATGCCAGCGCCGTAGCCGGCCTTGACCACATCAGCGGGGGCCGGCTTGCATTTGAGGCCGAGCATCAGCCCCTCGCCCCGGACGCTTTCAAAGACGGTCGGGTGGCGGGCGACCAGGCTTTCGAGGCCCTGGCGCAGGAGCGCGCCCTTGCGGGTGACCTCGGCCAGGAAGGCGGGGTCGGAGACGAGTTCGACGACTTTTGCGCCAACGGCGCAGCCGAGCGGGTTGCCGCCATAGGTCGAACCATGGGTGCCCGCGGTCATGCCCTTGGCCGCGTTTTCGGTGGCGAGCACGGCACCCAGCGGGAAGCCGCCGCCGATGCCCTTGGCGACCATCATGATGTCGGGCGTGACACCTGCCCATTCATGCGCGAAGAGGCGGCCGGTCCGACCCATGCCGCATTGCACCTCGTCGAAGATCAGGAGCGTGCCGGTTTCGTCACAGAGGTCGCGCAGGCCCTTGAGGCACTGGTCGGGCACCACGCGGATCCCGCCTTCGCCCTGGATCGGCTCGATGATCACGGCGCAGGTCTTTTCGGTGATGGCGCTGCGGATCGCGTCATGATCACCCCATTTCAAATGCTTGAAGCCGGGCATCAGCGGGCCGAAGCCCTTGACCATCTTTTCCGATCCCGCCGCCGCAATGGCGCCGGTCGAGCGGCCATGGAACGCGCCTTCGAAGGCGATGATCTCTACCCGCTCGGGCTGGCCGTTCTCGTAATGGAACTTGCGCGCCATCTTGATGGCGAGCTCGGCGGTCTCGGTGCCGGAATTGGTGAAGAAGACCGTGTCGGCAAAGGTCTGGTCGGTCAGGAGCCCGGCCAGCCGTTCCTGTTCGGGCACGGTGTAGACATTCGAGACATGCCAGAGCTTGCCGGCCTGTTCGGTCAGGGTCTGGACCAGGGCCGGGTGGGCATGGCCAAGGACGTTGACCGCAATGCCGGAGCCAAGGTCGAGGTAGCGGCGGCCGTCCTCGGCCAGAAGCCAGCTGCCTTCGCCTTTGACAAAGGCGAGCGGCGCACGGTTGTAGGTCGGCAGAACGGGCGGGATCATGGGCTGGTCCTTGCGGGTGAAGGCCAATGGGTGCCTTAGGGCTGGCCTTGAGTCAACTTGGGGAAATGGCGCAGGGGCGCCGGGGGACAGCAGGACAGGCGGAAAGCGCGCCTCAGACGCGACGGCGTCGGCGTGCGATATGGTGATGGCGGGTCCCTGCGGTCATGCGCGGGGAGTAGCGCGGAATTTTCCCGAGGTAAAGCAATTTGGCGCGGGCCGGGACACTGGGCAGCGGCAGTCGGCGGGAGGCGAGGTTTTTTCGCTGGAAATGACCTGTAAAGGCTGGCAAGGCAGAATACGGGGAAGAGGGCGCGCGTCCGGCAAGGGCTGCGACCCTGGCACAGTCAGGAAAACCGAGGGTTCCGGACGGATATGATGGCGTCTCGCATCTCTGTCGGCGTCTATGCGCTGGAACAGGTGCTGTTGCCGAAACCCATGGCGGGCAAGGGGTGGGCGGCGCGTCTGGCCGATGCCGATCCGGTCCTGCAATCGGGCGCCCTGCCAAGGCCCATGGTGCTGGACGATGGTCCTGATGGTCTGGCGCTGGCCGAGGCGGTCGAGCTTGGCGGTGGTCTGCAGCCCCAGGGCGCGCGCGTGGCCGTCGATCCGGTGCCGGGACGGTCCGGGGTCTTCGTGGTCAAGGTCGGCGCAAAGCCGGTGGGGCTTGCAACCGCCCTGCCCTGGGAGCCGGGAACGGAGCTGAGGGTCGAAGGCCCGGTTGAGCCCGAGCAGCTGGCGGCCTTCACGGCGGGGACACTGATCGACACGCCGGACGGGCCGCGCCCGGTCGAGACGCTGGTTGCGGGCGATGCGGTGACGACCCTGGCCAACGGCTCGCGCCCGCTGCGCTGGGTCGGGCGGCGGCAGGTGACGGCAGTGGAGCTGATCGCGCATCCGGGCCTGCGGCCGGTGGCCTTTGCCCAGGGCGCGGCCGGTAATGCCCGGCCCCTGATGGTGTCGCCCCGGCAAAGGATGCTGATCGACGACTGGCGGGCCGAGGTCTATTTCGGTGAGGACCGCGTCCTGGTTGCCGCGCAGGCGCTGATCGATGATCAGGCGGCGCGGCTGGTCCTGCCCCCCGGCGGCGTCGATTATGTCGTGCTTTTGTGCGACCGGCACGAGGTGCTGATCGCCGAGGGCGCGCTGTCGGAAAGCTTTCATCCAGGGGACAGCGGGCTGAAGGGTCTGACCCCGGCGCAGCGGTCCGAAGTCCTGGCTTTGGTTCCCGAGGCCGAGTTCCAGCGGCGGCGGGCGGCCTTTCCGATCGTTCGCAACGCCGAAGCGCGCGCCCTGCGCCAGTAGCTTGCGGCGCAGAGCCTGGTGGATCAGCCGCGGCAGAGGTCGGCAAGCATCGCGATGATCGGCGGGTAGTAGCTGGAATCGTAGCCGTCGGCGTCCTGCAGCACGGAAAGGAAGCAGGCCACCCGGCCGGTTTCGGGGTTCGCGACCAGGTATTGCCCGCCGTAGCCGCCATGGCCAAGCCAGACGCCGTCGGTGTTTGTCTGGTTGGAATAGCGCAGATGTTCGCGCGGGGCGGGCATCGGAACCCCGCCTTTCCGGGTCATTGCCAGGAATTCGGCCGAGCCGAAGGGGCGCCCATCGATGCCCTTGCCGGACCGGGCGAAAAGGGCGCCGTAGCGGCAAAGGTCGCGCGCGGTCAGGCAGATGCCGCCGCTGAGCACGGGCATGCCAAGCCGGTCGGTCCCGACATGCAACGCACCTTCAAATCCGGCTGCATCGGCCATGTCTGCCAGCCAGAGCCGCAGGGGTCGTTCCCCCCGTGCTTCGGCAGCAAGCATCAGGACATCGGTGTTGGCGCTTTTGTAGAGGCAGCTTCCGGTGGGGTTGACCGTGTCGGTCGCGCCGGGGGCAAGCCCGATCCCGGCGAGGAAGTCACGGTTCGAGGGCTCGGCGCCGTCAGGCAGGCGCATGCCCATCGCTGCCTCATGCAGGAAGGCGGTGGTGTCGGGGTTGTGGTAATCCTCGTCATAGGCGTTCAGGACGTTCATGTTCAGCACGTCCTGTACCCGTGCCGTGTGATAGCCCGGGCCGATCCAGGGCAGGATCTCTCCCATCGTCTGGTCGAGGCCGATCTTGCCGTCTTCCCACAGCCGACCGATCACAAGGTTCGACGCCATCTTGGAAATCGACATGATCGAATGCGGCCGGTCGGGGCCGAAATCCGGGGCGTAGGCCTCATAGAGCAGGCGATTGCCTTCGGTCACCGCCATGGCGGAGAACCAGGGCAGCGACGTCAGACGGCGCAGATCCTCGCGCTGGGGGATCGAGATGTCGGCGGCGAGGCGCAGGTCGAGCACCGCACCCGCCCGGAAGCTTTGCGCATAACGCGCAATGGTCTGCAGGTTGTGGAAACCGTGGCGGCGATGCGGGGCCGAATTCCAGCGCGGATGGCGGTCGGGGCCTACGGTGAGGTCGGGGTTGGGATGGGTGAGAAGGGTCATGGCGGTCTCCTGACCGGGCAAGGATGCCGGGGGAGCGGCGACCGCGCAAGGGCGGCCGGGCTCTGTTCCGGTGGTCTGCGCGGCGTTAGGCTGGACGTGACGGCAGTGACCACGGGGGAACAGGATGGCGGACGCGTGGCGGATCAGGCGTGTCGGTCCCGAGGATCAAGGGCTGGTCCTTGCGGCCGATGTCTTTGACGGCCCGGCCATGGCCTTGGGCACGGAACGTTTTCTGGGCGCCCCGGGGGCGGCCGATCCGCGCAACATCCTGATCGTCGCGGAACTGGATGGCGCAGTCTTGGGCTTTGCCAGCGGGACGATCCTGGATCATCCGGACAAGCCGCGGAACCTTTTCGTGCAGGAGCTGGGCGTGAACGAAGCTGCGCGGCGCCGGGGGATTGCACGGGCCCTGCTGGCCGCGTTGCGGGCCGAGGGCCGGGCGGCGGGCTGCACGGTCAGCTGGGTGCTGACGGAAGAGGCGAATGGACCGGCGCGTGCCACCTATGCGGCGACAGGCGGGGTCGAGACGAGGGGCGTGGTGATGTACGAATGGGAGGAGGAGGGCGACGTCAGCCCGCCGGACGCAGCACCCTGAGGCAACCCGCCCCGGATCAGTAAGCCCCGGCCGTGGCCCTTCGGTCGGCCGGGGTCACCGGCAAGCGCCCGGCAGCAGGTCCCGTTTCGGGATCATGGCTGCCGGGGTGACTGCCGGACCGCTGTCCAGGCTGTCAGTGCGGCTTAGCGGAAGCCGAACTTGCCGTTCTGGTTGGCGTGCTTGTCGGCGGGCAGGATCTCCTCGATCACGTCCCAGTGCTCAACGATCCTGCCGCTTTCGACCCGGAAGAGATCGTAGAAGCTGGTGTGCTTGCCGGCAAAGCTGCCCTCGCTGACAGTCAGAACGAAATTGCCCTTGCCGAAGACGCCGTGCAGGGTCTTGTACTCCATCGTGACGCCAGCCTTGGCCATGGCTTCCAGCGCTGCGGACAGGCCCGAGAGGCCGTCGGCGATCTGGGGGTTGTGCTGGGTGTAGGCGTCGCCGTCGATATAGGTCGGAAGCAGGTCGAACTTGCCGCCCACCAGGATGTCGGTGACGAACCCCTTCACCAGCGCCTTGTTCTCGGCGGTCTTGTCCAGATCGGTGATCTCGGTCGGGCCATCGATCATGCTGTGACCCGAGGGGTTGGGACCAGCGGTTTCCTGCAGGTTGTCCCAGTGTTCGACGATCTTGCCGTCTTCGAAGCGGAAGATGTCGAAGCCGATCTTCGGGCCGAAGAAGTTGTAGTCGGTATGGGCCACGACATAGTCGCCGTCTTCGAACACCCGGATCGTGTCGACCCTGGTCTGACCCGGCGGAAGCTGGGCCAGGACGGCGCCAAGCCCCTCAAGACCATCGGCGACCATGAGGTTGTGCTGGTTGTACTTGTCGGGATTGACGATGGCGACCGGCTCGGTCGCGCCGGTTTCAAGGGATTTCAGCAGGTCGACGACTTGCTGTTCGCGGGGGGTCAGGTCGCCTGCAAGCGCTGCGGTTGACATGAGCGCCGCAGTCGCGGCGGCTGACATGAGGGCGGATTTCATCCTGTGTCCTTTCTGGTTACATAACGATATGTAACTAGATTAGTTACAGATTGAGGTCAAGTCATGCCCCGGCGGTTTCACTGGCAATTTGCCTCGTTCAGGATCGTGGTTTCGGGCCTCAGTCGGCGGTCTGGAACTCGACCGCGAGGTCCGCGAGGGTCCGCCCCCGCAGCTGTTCGGCCAAGGCCTGTTCCGCCCCGCGCATCTCGGCGGAGAGGACCTTTGCGACCTTGCGGCCGACCGGGCAGGCGGGGTTGGGCGTGTCGTGAATGCCGAACCGCCCGAAATCATCCGAGATGGCCTGGTAGATATCGAGAAGCGTGATCTCTTCGGGCAGGCGTGCCAGATGCGCGCCGCCGCCTGCACCCATCTGCACCCGGATCAGCCCCGCCTTGGACAGAAGCGGCAGGAGCCGCCGGATGACCACCGGATTGGTTCCCACGCTGCCGGCGATATGTTCGGAATCCACCGCTTCTGGCCGCAAATGGGCCAGCAGGCTGAGGACATGGGTCGCCACGGCAAAACGGGTGTTCATGCCGCAAGTATAGTGTCACTTGTCCGGTGACACAATCGACGCAGCAGGCCCTGGCCCTGGCATAGGGCGAGGTCAGAACGGGTAGTGCTGGTGCGGATCCTCGACCGTCAGCCAGCGCAGGTCGGTGAAGGAGGCGATCCCCGCCCTGCCCCCGAAGCGTCCGTGGCCCGAGGCCTTGACGCCCCCGAAAGGCATCTGCGGTTCATCCGCGACCGTGGGGCCGTTGATGTGGCAGATGCCGCTTTCGATCCGGTTGGCCACAGCCATGGCCCGGCGGATGTCGCGCGAGAAGACTGCTGCCGACAGGCCATATTCAGTGTCATTCGCCACCCGCACGGCCTCATCCTCGTCACGGACGCGGATGATCGGCTTGACCGGGCCAAAGCTTTCCTCGGCATAGATGCGCATGTCGGGGGTCACATGGTCGACAACCGTTGCCGCAACCACAGCGCCAGACCGGGTGCCGCCGCAAAGGACGGCCGCGCCCTTGGCCCGCGCATCGGCGATGATCGCCTCCATCTTCTCACCCGCGCCGGGCGCGCAGAGCCCGCCCAGCACCACCTTGCCCCGAGGATCGCCCGCTGGCAGGGCTGCGGCCCGGGCGGCAAAGCGCTGTGCGAAGTCGTCGGCGATGCTTTCGGCCACGATCACCCGTTCGGTCGACATGCAGATCTGGCCCTGGTTCATGAAACACCCGAAGATCGCGGCATTCACGGCGGCCTCGATATCGGCATCCTCCAGCACGACCAGAGGTGCCTTGCCGCCCAGTTCCAAAAGAGCGGGCTTGAGCTCTTCGCCGGCGATGCGGCCGATGATGCGGCCAACGCGGGTCGATCCGGTGAAGTTCACATGCCGGACCTCAGGCGCGCGGATCAGCGCTTCGACCAGGGTTGCCGCATCCTCGGGCGCATTGGACAGGACGTTGATCACCCCATCGGGCAGGCCCGCCTCGGTCAGGCAGTCCCCGATCAGGCGGTGGGTGGCGGGGCAGAATTCCGACGCCTTCAGGATCACCGTATTGCCGCAGGCAATCGGCATGGCCACGGCCCGGGTGCCAAGGATCACCGGCGCGTTCCAGGGCGCGATGCCGAGGCAGACACCCTTGGGCCGGGCCACGGCCATGGCCAGGGTACCGGGCTTGTTGGCGGGGATCACCTCGCCCCCGATCTGGGTGACGAGGGCCGCAGCTTCGCGCAGGATATCGGCGCCGAGGCGGACATTGAAGCTGATCCAGGGCGCGGTCGCACCGGTCTCGGCCATGGCAGCGGCGATGAAATCGGCGCTGCGGGCCTCCATGATCTCGGCCGCCCGGTTCAGAAGGCGCCGTCGTTCGGCGGGTGCGGTCGCTGCCCAGGCCGGGAATGCGGCCCGCGCGGCCCGGACGGCGGCCAGCGCATCGGCTACCGACGCAGCGGCGGCAGTCGAGGCGAGCTCACCGGTGACGGGATCGTTGCGCAGGGTGACCTGGCCACCCGCGGCCGGGACCGATTGGCCCGCGATCAAGAGGTCGATCTTCATGCGGAGGGCTCCTTCACAGATCCAGGACTTCGGCGTTGAGCGAGGCTTCGAGCCCGCCGTCATTGGCAATATTGGTCCCGTTGATCCAGCGCGCGGCATCCGAACAGAGGAACAGGATCACCGGCGCGATGTCGGCAGCGGTGCCGGGGCGGCCGACGCGGGAAATGTCGCCGTCGACCTTGCTGTCACCCAGGACCAGGCGGAACTGGGTCAGGATCGGCGTAGTGACCGGCCCGGGCGAGACGGAGTTGACCCGGATCCCTTTCGCGCGGAACAGCGGCTGATGGGCGGCCAAGATCGTCCAGACCAGAAGGATTTCCTTCGAGACGGGATAGGCATTGGCATCAGTGATCCCGTGGTCAAGGGCCGCCCGGACCGGGTCAGGAAAGCCACCCATGCGGGCAATGGCGCGGGCGCGGGCGATGTTCTGGCGCCAGCCGTAACCGGCAATCGAGGCGACATTGACCACAGCCCCGGCCTGCCGCAGCTTTGGCGCGAGGCCTTCGCTCAGCGCCTTGAGGCCGAAGACATTGACGGCCAGCGTATGGGCGGCACCGGTCTGGCCAGAAACGCCCGCCACGTTGCACAGCGCGTCGATCCCGTCGGGTATTGCGGCCACGATCCCGGCCACACCTTCTGCCGTCGAAAGGTCGCCAGCCAGGAACTGGCCAAGGGGCTGGTCGGGCCGGGTCCTGTCGATCCCGATCACTTCGGCGCCAAGCTGCAGCGCGAGTTCCGCCGTCCTGCGCCCGATGCCGCTTGCGACGCCGGTAATGACCAGCGTCTTGCCGAAAAGCATCATGTCCGATCTCCGTTCCCTTGGGTGACTGAATAGCCGAAGGGCAGAAGCCGGAGGCCTATGGCCCCCCAGGCGCCTTTCGGCAGGTAAAGCGAGAAGACCATGGCGGTCGCGCCGAGCCCGATCAGATACCAGACGCCAGTTGCGGCGAACCAGGTCTCGATCAGGAAGAAGAGGCAGGCGCCGAGGATCGCGCCTTCGAACCGGCCGATCCCGCCGACCAGCACCATGAAGATCATGTAGGCGGTCCATTGCACGCTGAAATAGGTCTTGGGCTGGAACGAAGTGGCCGAGGCCAGCCAGATCGCGCCCGCAAGTCCGATCCCGAAGGCGGAGAGGACGAAGATCACCTGCTTGGTACGGAAGGCATCGACGCCCAGCGAGCCCGCCGCCTCTTCATTGTCGCGGATCGCCTGGATCGCGAGGCCAAGCCGCGACCGCAGAAGGGCGGCAAGCAGCCCCAGGACCAGGAGCATGGCCAGAAGCGCCATCCAGAACACCATCAACCGCCGGGTTTCGGTGTCATAGGCGTTCAGTGCCACCAGCGAGCGTCCGGTTTCGCCCTGAATCAGCGGGTCGAGGTTCACCAGAAGATGGCTGACCGAGGCGAGAACCCACATGCCGATGGCGAACTCGCCCCCGCGGAGCCGCAGCATGACCAGCGAGACGGGCCAGGACAGCAGTGCCACGGCCAGGCCGGCCAGGGCGACGGCGACGAAGGGATCGACGCCCGCTTCGCTGAGGCGGATCGTGGCATAGGCGCCGAGGCCGAAGAACATCTGCTGGCCGATCGAGACCAGCCCGCCATAGCCCGCCAAGGCGTTCCACATCGCGGCCAGAAGGACATAGACGCAAAGCGCGGTCAGCCGGTTGATCACGCCTGCGCCCGCATACCAGGGCGCAACCGCCAGAAGGAGGGCCACCGCGAGCATTGCCCAGAGGCCGATGCGCGTGGCTTTGGTCGAGCGGTCGACGCGCATGTCGGGGGCCGAAGCGGTCATGCGTTTGTCCTTTCGTCCTGGGATGGGCGCCGAAACGGGGCGCGCAGGGCCTCGTCCAGGGCAAAGAGGCGAGCGAAGAGCACGGCCAGAAAGGCCAGATGCCCGCCCAAGAGAAAGCCTTGCGGGTGGATCATCGCGCCAATGGTCTGCGCGAAGGCCAGGATCATGGCGCCGGCCAAAGTTCCCCAAAGGCTGCGCGTTCCGCCGATGATTGCGGCCTCGAAGGCGAAGAGCAGCTGCGGCGCCCCGGAATAGGCGTCAAACGTGCCGCGCAGGCCAAGGGCAAGGCCGGACAGCCCTACCGTCACGGTGGCCAGCGCTGCGGCTGCGGCGGCCGTCTTGCGCGCGTCGATCCCGACGATTTCCGCCGTGACCGGGTCAAGCGCCGTCGCGCGGATGCGGCGGCCAAGCGCGGTCCGGGCAAGCATGGCTTGCAGGGCCCCGATCACCAGGATTGCCGCAAGCAGGATCCAGACCGGGACCTTGCCGAGGAAGATGCCGCCGGGCAGCTCGTAGGAGGCCCAGGCCAGATCGCCGATGAAGGGCGACAGCGAGCGCGTGTCGGCGCCGAACTGCTGGAACATCAGGTTGTCGAGCACGATCGACAGACCGAAGGTCGACAGGATCGGCAGAAGCTCGCCCCCCCGCGCGCTGCGTTCGAGCAGGAAGCGTTGCAGATACCATCCCAGAAGCGCCATCGGCGGCAGCACCAGAAGCGCCCCGCCGAAGGGCACGACGTCCAGCCGGTCCGCCAGAAGCCAGATTGCATAGGCGGCCAGGATGGCAAGCGTGCCATGGGCCAGGTTGATGACCCGCATCACCTGCATCATGAAGGCCAGACCCACGGCAATCAGCGCGTAGTAGCCGCCCAGAAGCAGCGCGTTGGCAATCTGGAAGATCATGCGTGACCCCTTTGGCTGCGGGTCAGGCCGAAATAGGCCTGGGTGATCTCGTCCCGGTTCGTCGCCGCCATGGGACGGTCAAGGACGATGCGGCCCTCGAGCATGCAGAGGGCGCGGCTGGCCGTGCGCATCGCGCGTGACAGGTCCTGTTCGACCAGAAGGATCGTGGTTCCCGAAGCGAGGATGCCGTCGAGCGATCGGTAGACCTGGTCGATAACCAGCGGTGAAAGGCCCAGGCTGACCTCGTCGAGGATCAGGAAATCCGGATTGGCCATAAGCGCCCGGCCGATGGCGGTCGCCTGCTGTTCGCCGCCCGAAAGACCCGAGGCCCGGGCATGGCGGCGCTTGACCAGATTGGGAAAGGTCTGGAACACCCGCTCGACAGTCCAGTCGCCGGGACGACCGCTGGTCGCCCCGAGGAGGAGGTTCTCGGTCACCGTCATCTCGGCGAAAAGCCTGCGCCCCTCGGGCACCAACGCAAGGCCGCGCGCCAGTCGTTCATGCGCGCGCAGACCCGTCAGGTTCTCACCCTTGAAATGCACGGTACCAGCTTCGGCGCGATGGGCGCCGGCAAGCGTGCGCAGGAGCGTCGTCTTGCCCGCGCCATTGGCCCCGATCAGGGCGACGACTTCGCCCTGGCCGATCTCAAGGCTCAGATCCCGGACTGCGCGGAACTGACCATAGCGGATGTCGAGGTTTTCGATGCGCAGGAGGGTCATCACGCCCCCCCCAGATAGGCCCGCACCACCTGCGGGTCGGACATCACGGCTTGCGGATCGCCATCGGCGATGATGCGGCCCGCATCCATGCAGATGAGCCGACCGGCCACCTGCAAGAGGATATGGACGATATGTTCAATCCAGACGATCCCGATGCCGCGCCCGCGCAGGCCCCGGATGATGGCGACAAGCTCGGCCGCTTCGGCCTCGGTCAGCCCGCCGCCGATTTCGTCCAGAAGCAGGAATTTCGGCCCGGTCGCCAGCGCCCGCGCCAGTTCCAGACGCTTGCGGTCGAGCAGGCCCAGGCTTTCCGCCTGCCGGTTCGCCAGCGGCGTCATTCCGGAAAGCTCCAGCGCCGAAAAGGCGGCCTGGTGGGCGGCCTTGCCCTTGTGGCCACCGGCATGCATGGCACCGACGAGGACATTCTCGAAGACTGTCAGGCCGGTGAAGGGCTTGGGGATCTGGTGCGTGCGCATCAGACCCCGGGCCGACCGGACCGGGGCGCCCAGCGCGGTCACGTCCTGCCCGTCAAGCTCGACCCGCCCGGCAGAGGGGGCGAGCGCGCCGGACAGGACCGCCATTAGTGTCGACTTGCCTGCGCCGTTCGGACCGACGATGCCGACGGCCTCGTCCGTGGTCATCCGGAAGTCGATGCCGTCAAGCACCGCCAGCGCACCGAAGCGCTTGCCAATACCGGTGGCGCGGATCGTGCCGGAAGGGGTCGTCGCGGTCTGCATGGCGGGTCGGGCTCGATGAAAGGTCGGGAGAAGGCGCGGCGCAGGGAGCCGCCGCGCCCGGCGGTTCAGGCGTTGTAGGGCTGAAGCTTGGCCGCCACGGGCACAGCGGGGTCGGTCGCGTTCTCGGTCACGACATAGTCGAGCGGGAAACCCGCACCTTCGGCCGCCTTGACCCATTGCGCGCCGATGATCGGGCCGGGTGAGACATTGGCCACCGGACCCGCGGTGAAATCGACCTTGCCGATCATCGTGACGGTCTGCAGCCCGGCGATGGCGGTCGCGACGGCCTCTTTCGACTTCGGATCGGCCGAGGCCTTGAGGGCCTCGAAGCCCGCGTCCAGAAGCGACATGGTGGCGCCAAGCTGCTGGGTCCATTGCTGGCCGGACGCGGCTTCATACCCGGCGGCAAGTCCCTTGCCGTCAAGACCGGTCAGGGGCGACGAATAGGGGAAGTCGCGGTGCCAGTAGGCCGCCGAGGCGATGTTGACGCCAAGTTCGCCCAGAGCCTCGATATCCGAGGGGAAGAGCCCGGTCTTGGCGACCTGCACGATCTTGATCTGCTTGTGCAGGCCCTGCTGCGCCGCCTGCCGCCAGAACGCCGCAAAGTCCGGCGGGATCGGGAAGGAGTTGAAGATCTCGACCCCTTCCTGGCGGAAGAGCGCGATCTGCGCGGAATAGTCGGCCGTTCCGGTTTCATAGGGGCCGGGATCGACGATCGTGTACCCGGCTTCGGCCAGTTTTGGCGCCAGGACCGCGCGGATCGCATTGCCGTCGGCATCGTTGGGATACATGACGCCGACCTTCTTGTTCGTTTCGATCAGGCCCCATTGCGAGACATAGGCGCGGTAGAATTCATCCACGCCAAACCCGAAGTGAAAGCTCCACTTGAAGGGCGAGAGTTTGCCCGGCTCGGCGCCGCGGCCGAAGTACCAGGCTTCCCAGGGCATGACGGTCGACAGGCAGGGCACGCCGGCGGCCTCGCAGGCATCGGACACTGGGTTGATGGTTTCGGGTGTCGAGATCGCCAACATCAGGTCGACGGCTTCGTTGTCGATCAGGTCCTTGGCGAGCTGCCCCGCGATCGACGGGTTGGACTGGGTGTCGCGGTCCAGGATCTCGACCGCATAGGTCTTGCCGCCAATGGCAAGACCCGAGGCCAGCGCGGCGCGGGCTTGTTCCAGGACATAGCCATCGGTCTTGCCGAAACCGGCGAGCGGTCCGGTGATCGGGCTGATGAAGCCCACGCGCAGCGTGTCGCCCGCCTGGGCCATGGCCGGTTGCAAGCCAAGCGGCAGTGTCAGGCCCATCGCGGCCCCTGCACGCAAGACATCGCGGCGGCTGATCCGCGCTGTCGCGGAAGTTGTCATCAGTCCGGTCTTCATTTTCGTCCTCCCTCTGGCGCCTCCAGGGCGTCCGTTCGTCTGCTAGAAGTCGTGGTCATTGGCCGGCCGGGATGGTGATCCATCGCAGCTCGGTGAATTCGTCCAGGGTCGATGGACCGCCGAAGCGGCCGTAGCCGCTGGCCTTGACGCCGCCGAATGGCATATCGGGGCGATCATGAACCGTGGGCGCGTTGATGTGGCAGATGCCGGTTTCGATCTGGCGCGCGACGCCGAGGGCCCGGTCGATGTCGCGGCTGAAGACAGCGGCGGAGAGGCCGTAGTCGGTGTCATTGGCAATCGCGATCGCATCGTCTTGCGAACTGGCGCGGCAGATCGTGGCGATTGGGCCGAAACACTCTTCGGCATAGATCGCCATGCCGGGGCGAACATGATCGACCACGGTCGCATCCATGAAGGTGCCCGTGATCCTGCCCCCGGCAAGGACCTGACCACCCCTTTGCGTGGCATCGGACAAAAGGTCGGACAGGCGACGCGCGACGGTCGAGGATATGACCGGCCCCAGCGCCCATTCGCCGCTTGCCGGATCGCCCGCAAGATACTTGCGCGCCTCGGCGGCCAGGAGCCGTGCGAAGGGTTCAGCGACGCTGTCCATGACCACGATCCGGTCGGTCGACATGCAGACCTGACCCTGGTTGAGAAAGGCCCCAATGGCCGCCGCCTGCGCTGCGGCTTCAAGATCGGCGTCCTCGAGCACGACGAAGGGCGCCTTGCCGCCCAGTTCCAGCAGGCAGCGCTTGAGATGGCGGGCGGCGGTCTCGGCCACCATGCGCCCGACCCGGGTGGAGCCGGTGAAGTTGATCCGCCGGACGGCCGGATGCGCGATCAGCGTCTCGACGACACGGGCAGCATCGTCGGGCGCATGGGTGACGATGTTCAGCACCCCTTCGGGCAGGCCTGCATCCGCAAGGACCTGGCCCACCAGCAGATGCGTTGCCGGACAGAGTTCCGAGGCCTTGAAGACGACGCTGTTGCCGCAGGCGAGCGCGGTGGCGACCGAGCGGATCCCGAGAACGAAGGGCGCGTTCCAGGGGGCGATGGCAAGGCAGACCCCGGCAGGCTCGCGCAGTGCAAACGAGGTGAGGTCCTGCGACACCCGGCCGTCGATCTGGGTGACGTGGCTTGCGGCCTCTTCCAGATGCGCGGTTGCGACGGTCAGGTTGTGCGCGATCCAGTCGCCCGTAGCGCCGATCTCGGCGCGCATGGCCTGCCCGATTGCACCGGCATGGCGCGTGACCATATCGGCGGCGCGCATCAGGATGCGGCGGCGTTCGGAGGGTGCGGTGGCAGCCCAGCCGGCAAAGGCCCGGGCGGCTGCGTTTGCGGCGGCGGTCGCCTCGCGGACACCGCAGGCCGGAGCGGTGGATGCAACCCCGCCGCGGGCCGGATCCAGCCGGTCGAAGCTTGTCCAACCGGCACGCAGATATGCCATGCAGGGCGGGTGTCCCGCCTGCGCCTTTGCCGCAGCGTTCACTGTCTTTCTCCCTCAGCGGGACCGGTCATGGGTCCTGCGCGTCCGCGCCGTGATCGCACCTAAGGGCGATCTATCTTCGCGGTTTTGCACAGAATGACGCTTGCGGGCCGGAACGGAATGTCATTTTCTGGCAATCATGTGTGAATAATTGGCATTCTGTCACCATGGCAGTTCCACATCTATGGGATCAGCTGCGCATCCAGCAAATCCGCGCGACTTTGCGGGGCACAGTCCTGCGCCCGACACGAATCGGCGATGCCGAGTTCAACCACCTGGTCGTGCTGGCCTCGGGCTCGGTTGAGCCGGACATCGCCGAGGCGCGGTTCGAGCTGGAAGCCCCCGTCGGCTTCCTGCTGCGCCCAGAGGTCGACTTCCTGATGCGGCTTGGGCCGGGAACCTCAGGCTGGCTTTTGGCGATCAGCCCCGGTCTGATGGCCGAGGCCGTCGGCCGCAGCGCCGAATCTGCCCTGTTGCACGCCATGGTCGGGCGCGCCTTGATCGTCCATCCGACCGAGGAACGGGTCGAGCCGGACTATCTGCTGGCGCTGGAACGGATCGCAGCCGAGGCGGACACCCCGCGAAAGGGGGCACAGATGGCTGTCGTGGCGCTGATCCGCCTTCTGTTGATTGCATTTCTGCGCGAGGGCGAGCAGGACGAGATCCTCGCCCCGCGCCTTGGCGGCGAGGCCGAGCTATTGCGCGGCTTTCGGCGTCTGGTCGAGATGCATTTCCGCAAGCAGATCGCCATCGCGCAATATGCACCCCTGCTGGGCATCACCTATGACCGGCTGCATTCCGTCTGCCGCCGCAGCCTAGACCGCACACCGCTGCAGCTTGTGCATCAGCGGATGATGCGCGAAGCCACATTGCGGCTGGAACGGACGGATCAGTCGATCAGCGAGATCGCCTATTCGTTGGGGTTCGAGGAAGCGAGCCGTTTCAGCCATTTCTTCAGCCGCCTGATGGGCCAGCCGCCCTCGGCCTACCGGGCAGCGGCCCGGCGCGACGGGCCGCCGTCGCCGGACATCGCGCCTTCCTTCGCCGACTGGCCCTGAGCCGGAAGACCGGAAACCAGGGCGACGGAAGGGTCCGAGACCATGTCACCGGACAGTGGCCGGGACCGATCTGACGCAATCCTGCGACCTGCCCTTGCGGCCCCCTGCCCGGGCCGGATACACTGTCGCCGAAATAAAGGCAGGCGGAGAAGACGATGTCCTGGACCGACGAGCGCGTCGAGACGCTCAAGCGCATGTGGGGCGAGGGCCAGTCGGCCAGCCAGATCGCCAAGGAACTGGGCGGGGTGACCCGCAATGCGGTGATCGGCAAGGTCCATCGTCTGGGCCTGTCGAACCGTGTGGGCGGTGCCAACGACGAGGACGAGGCTGCTCCGGTCGCAGCGCCTGCCACGCCGGCAGCTGCGACGACGCGGCCCGAACCGGCCCCCCGGCCCGAGCCTGCCCCGCGTGCCGAAGCGCCCAGCCAGCCGGCACCAGCCGCGGCGGCGTCGAACGTGACACCGCTTCCGGTGCGCAAGGCGATCATCCCCGCCGGCCAACCGCTGCCGCCCCAGCCCAGCCTGAACGAGATCAGCCCCGAGGCGCTGGCGTCGGTCCGCGAGGTGGAAAAGCGGGCGCGGAAGCTTTCGCTGATGGAACTGACCGAACGGACCTGCAAATGGCCGATCGGCGACCCGGCGACCGAGGATTTCTGGTTCTGCGGCCTGCCCTCGCTGCCCGGCAAACCCTATTGCGAAGCCCATGTCGGCGTGGCCTTCCAGCCGATGAGCGCAAGGCGCGACCGGCGGCGTTAGGGCAAATCTTTTCGAAAAGATTTGCAAAATCCTTCAAAGGATTTTGGGCCTTCCTGACCCTGCGCCGCGCGAGGTGAAGCCGCGGGACAGGGTCAGTTGCCCTTCAGGATTTCCTCAAGCGCTTTCCGCGCTTCATCTTCCAGCGCGTCCTCGACGCCGCCCGGGCCTGCCTCGGGTGCAACCTCGACGCCAAGCTCTTCCTTCAAGCGCTCGGTCAGCTCGGCCTTGGCCTTCGCTTCCGCTTCCTTTGCGGCCGCCTTCAGCCGTTCCTCGGCCGCCTTGGCCTCGGCCTCCATCTTCTCGCGGGCGATGCTTTCCAGATCGAGCCGGAACTTCGGCTTGGCCCAAGGGCCAGTGATCAGCAACGGAACCATGACCCCGCCGGTGCCGTCTTCGGCCGCGAGAGCGGTGGGCCGCAGCCGGTAGTCAAGCGTGCGCGCGCCAAGGCCAATCTCGCCTGAGCCGGAGGCCGTGACATAGGGCGCCACAAGCTTGAGGTCGCTGTTCGTCAGCACGCCGTCGGTGATCGAGAAGGTCCCGGCCAGCCCGTCGAAGATCGTCTTCTGGCCTTCGCCAACATAGGCCGGATCGAGGTTCTGCAGCATCCCTGCAATGTCGAGGCCGCGAAGCTCGCCCTTGCCCAGTTCAAGCGCCCCCTGACCTTTGAGGCTTTTCATGATCGCATCGACCGAATTGCCGACGCCGAGGAATTCCAGCTCGACATCCCCGGTCGCGACCAACCGGTCCCAGCCGGCGAGGTCGGTGAGCAGGGGCTCCGTCTGCAGGCCCGTAAACTTCAGCCGCCCGCCGACAGACAGGCCGCCCCGGCCATTGGCGACGAAATCGCCGCTGATCTGGCCGCCATAGGCCTGCATCTCGCGGATGTCGACGACGGCCCGGGCGCGGTCGATGGTGATCAGCGCCCGGGTCTTGCCAAGCTTCAGCACGCCCAGATCGACCGAAGGCGCGACCAGGGAGATCTCGGCATCCATGGCGCCAAGCGAGGCGACGTCGATCTCGCCCGTGGGCCAACCCTCGGCCTGCATCCCGCCGGCCTGGCCGCCGCCCAACTCGCCCTCGGGTCCGGTGCCGATGCTGATCGGGCCCGCGGCCAGTTGCGCCTTCAGCTTCGGCCGCGCCTCGCCGGGGACAAGGTCGAGATCGCCCTTGATCTGGTTGCTGTCGGCGATGATCTCGGCCCCGCGCAGGAAGGCGGCGCCGGTTCCGTCCAGGGTCAGCTGGCCAGTGAGGGTCAGTTTGTCATGGCCAAGGCCGGGGTTCGGACGGTCGAGCTTGGACCCGAAAAGCGCGCCGAAGGCAGGAAGATCGGAGAGGTCGGCGCGGAATGCCCCTTCTGCGGCGACCGGGGAATAGCCGCCGCGCCCCTCGAAGCTGACCTTGGCCTCACCCGCCGCAAGACTTGCGGTCAGGGGTACGACCCGGCCCATGGCGAAGGCCGAGAAGACCTCGCCCGAAAGGTCGAGCGCCACTGGCTGACCGCTGGAGAGCGCCGTCGCTGCCAGGCTGAACGGACCCGAGAAATCGGGGATCGACAGGGTCGCATCCACCGCGTCGAGCGCAATCATCCGCCCCGCCTGCCGGTCGTTGAACCGGATCGAGCCATTGGTGATCCCGCCCTGGTCCAGCGTGAAGCCGGTGGCGGGTGCCGGAACCGCCCCGGCGCCGCCCTCTTCGCCTGCATCGCTCGCCCCGAAGTCCCAGTTCGCCCGGCCGTCCCGGTCACGTTCCAGATTGATCTCGGGCTGGTCGGCGGAGAGACCGAGGATCTTCACTTCGCCGCCCAGAAGCGCGCTGAAATTCACGTCGATCGACAGGCTTTCCGCCCGAAACAGGGGGGCGTCGCTTTCCGCCCAGTCGGCGTTGGCGATGCTGACCGGCCCGGTCGAGACGCCGAGACTGGGCCATAGCCGGGGCTTCACCTCACCCAAAAGCTCCATCTTGCGGCCGGTCATCGCCTCGAACTGGGCGGAAACCGCCTGGGCGACCCGTTCGGAAGGGACCATGGCCATAAGCCCGAAGGCCAGGACAACCAGAACCGCGAGCGTCAGCCCGAGGCGGATGATCCAACGCATGCTCTCCTCCGATGTTTCTTGATTTTTCAGCAGTCTATGCCCGCAGGCGCCGCAATGCCAAGTAAGGCGGGCCAGACTGGCATCAATTGGCCGAGAGGCGTGCTGGCCCTTGGGCTTTCCTCAACGCCCCCGTCGCGTTATAGGGCGCCTCATGTCTGAAAACCCGCCCCTCCTCCGCCCCGACCTTGCCCGTGCCCTGGTGCCCGATACCCGCCGCGCCCGATCTGACGGCACTTTCCAGCCGACCATCGGCATGGTTTCGCTTGGCTGCCCGAAGGCGCTGGTGGACAGCGAACGCATCCTGACCCGGCTTCGGGCCGAGGGCTATGCGATCAGTCCAGACTACAAGGGCGCGGATGCGGTGATCGTGAACACCTGCGGCTTTTTGGACAGCGCAAAGGCCGAAAGCCTGGAGGCGATCGGCGAGGCGCTGCAGGAAAACGGCCGGGTGATCGTGACGGGCTGCCTGGGGGCCGAGCCGGAATACATCACCGGCGCGCATCCGAAGGTGCTGGCGGTGACCGGCCCGCACCAGTACGAAAGCGTGCTGGACGCGGTGCATGCCGCCGTGCCGCCCGCGCCGGATCCGTTCATCGACCTGCTGCCCGCGACCGGGGTTTCGCTGACGCCCCGCCACTACAGCTATCTGAAGATCTCCGAGGGCTGTAACCACAAGTGCAAGTTCTGCATCATCCCGGACATGCGCGGCCGTCTGGTCAGCCGCCCTGCCCATGCCGTGTTGCGCGAGGCGGAAAAGCTGGTCGAAGCCGGGGTGAAAGAGCTTCTGGTGATCAGCCAGGATACGTCAGCCTATGGTGTCGACCGCAAGCATGACCTTTCGCCCTGGAAAGGCGGCGAGGTCCGGGCGCACATCACCGACCTTGCGCGCGAGATGGGCAAGCTTGGCGCCTGGGTGCGGCTTCACTACGTCTATCCCTACCCCCATGTCCGCGAGTTGATCCCGCTGATGGCCGCCCATTCAGAATCGGGGGGACTGGTCCTTCCCTATCTCGACATCCCCTTCCAGCACGCCCATCCCGACGTGCTGAAGCGGATGGCCCGTCCGGCCGCCGCGGCGAAGACGCTTGACGAAATCGCTGCCTGGCGGTCCGTATGCCCGGACTTGACGCTGCGCTCGACCTTCATCGTGGGGTATCCGGGGGAGACCGAGGCCGAATTCCAGACGCTCCTCGACTGGCTGGATGAGGCGCAGCTGGATCGAGTCGGCTGCTTCCAGTACGAAAACGTTGCCGGAGCCCGGTCGAACGATCTGCCGGATCATGTGCCTGCGGACGTGAAGCAGGAACGCTTTGATCGCTTTATGGAAAAGGCTCAGGCGATTTCCGAGGCGAAATTGGCCGCCAAGGTTGGAAAAGTGCTAGAGGTGATCGTCGACGAGGTTGACGAGGACGGCGCCACCTGCCGCACCAAGGCCGACGCGCCGGAGATTGACGGCAACCTTTTCATCGACGAGGGCTTCGAAAACCTCGCCCCCGGCGACATCGTGAAGGTCGAGGTGGACGAGGCCGGGGAATATGACCTCTGGGGTCGGCTGGTCTGAGGCCTGGCCGTTTCAGGGCCGGATTCTGGGCGTCACCTCGACGCCCCAGCTGCTCATCGCGCCGACGTTGCAGCCACCGATGACGCCAAGCGCGCGGATCGTATAGGTGTGAGAGCCGGCGGGAAGATCCTTGGTCAGGAACACGCGCATCGAGCGCCCCGGTGCAAGTTTGGGGGTCGAAACCGCATTGGTCATGCCCGGTCCGAGGATCTGATAGACGACCTCAGAACAATGCGTCGCTGGCGCGGCGACGGTCAGTTCGTAGCTATGGGTGCCCCCGTCGGAGTTCAGGGTGATATCGACCTTGGCATCGCAACTGGTCAGCCCACCGCCGATCTGGCTGCTGCTCGTGCAGTTGACCACGTAGAGATCGGCAAGCGCAGGCGCTGACAGGGCAAGAAAGGCAGGAAGGGCAAATCGCATTGGATTCATTCTGGAAATCCTTTCGGAAAACAGTTCGGAACTAGGCCCGGCGGGGCGGAATCTGCCGATATTCTTGTCCGAAATATGGCGCAGTAGGCCGCGCCCATGAGGTGACGATCCGACGCGACGGCGGGAATTCAGGAAGAATGGTGGACCCTTACCCCACCAGCACCACGACCCAGGCCACCCCCGCCGCGATCGCGGTGAGGGCCACGCAGGCCGAGCCGCAATCCTTGGCCTTCTTGGCGCGCGGGTCGTGGCCGGGCGAAATGTGATCGACGACTTCTTCGATCGCGGTGTTGATGAGTTCTGCCGCGAGGATCAGAAGGCCCAGCGCCAGGATCAGGCCGCGCTCGCCGGGGGTCAGGTCCAGCGAAAAGGCCAGGATGGCCGAAAGGGCATTGGCCAGTGTCCATTGCCGCAGCGTCTTTTCAGTGGCCCAGGCGGCGCGGAAGCCATCCCAGGACCAGATCACCGTATTGGCCAGCCGCCGGGCTTCGGCCGCAAGCATGTCGCGCATTTTCCCCTCCGGTCCCCTTTCTGGAAAGGTTAGCCCCGAACGCTTGAGACGTCGAGCGTCCGGGGCCTCCGGATCAGGCGCGTTTGAAGAGGTTCACGAGCCACAGGACCGCCCCAAGCAGGATCGCGGCCTCCAGGATCGGGAAGAGCGGGCCGATCGTTGCTTCGGCCACCCTGCCGGTCATGAGCAGCGTCAGCGAAATCAGCAGAAGCAACGAACCGATCTGATGCAGCCAGAAGTGAAGCTTGGGTATCAATCCCTCGGCAAGCTCGGGCATCAGCCGGTAGGCAAGGCCGAAGATGGTCATCAGCGTGAAGCCCAGGAGGTTGATGTGGGCGTGGACCGGGGTCAGCGTATGGTCGCCGCTGCCGCCCATGTAGGCACCAAGGCTGATACCAACCACCAGATAGACGGCACCGGTCAGAAGAAATCCGCGTGAAATTGTCATGTTTGTCCCTCGGGTTTTCGCGAGCTCTCGCGGCCCGCTGTCAGCATCTTAGCAGGTTTCGGCAAAACTGCCGCCGACCTCTGACGCAGGCATTCGTCTTTGTGACTTTATTGTCCGCGCATGGCCGCGAGCGCTGCACGGGTGCAGGTCACGATATGGGCAAAGCGGTCGCCCCCAAGGTTCACCCCGCCATACCAGCGGGTGACAACGACGATGCGGTCAGCAACGCCTTCGCGCTCCAGCATCTTCAGGATCACGGCACCGGCGCCGGACTCTCCGTCGTCGTTCTTAAGCGGACCGCCGTCGGCCAGCACTGCGGCCCAGCTATGATGGGTGGCCTTGTCGAACTTGCGGCGGGTGCGAAGCGTTGCAAGGAAGCCTTCGATCTCGGCCTTGGTGGTCACCACGCCTGCTGCAGCAGCATAGCGCGAGCCGCGGTCGCGCAGGATGTCTTCCAGGACGATCATCCGGCAAGCTTAGGCGATCGCGTCTTGGCGGGCCAGAGCCTAGCCCAGCGCCTCGATCCCGGGCTTGTTCGGGCAGAACTCCGGCATTGACTGGGCATTGCCGGATTGGGTCAGCCAGCTTTCGCATTGCGCCCCCCGACCACAGGCGGCACAGCGGGAGATCAGGTCCTCCAGCTCGTCGCGCTGCAGCCAGCCTTCCACCACGGCGCGGGGCAGGTTCACCCCGGAAATCCGCGCCATGCCACGCGTCAGCCACCAGGCTTTCGGCGCCTCAGGATACCCGATCATCTTATGCACCTCCCGGCCATCCAAGGAGAGGGTGCCTTTGCGGGACGTGGGATGCCTTGACGCAGATCAAGGCCCGAGAAGGCGGCGCACGGTGGCCGCCACCTGAGCCTTGCGTTGGGCATTTGGCGGATGGCTGCCCAGGAAGCGGTCGCCCGGATCGGGCAGCCGGTCGAAGAAGCCGGTGCCACGCACCGGGTCAAAGCCGGCGACAAGCGCGATTTCGGCGCCAAGCGCATCGGCCTCCAGCTCGAATTCCTTGGAGTAGCTGCGAGCCGCGACTTCGGCGCCGAGGTTCTGGGCCGCTCGGACCTCGTCGGGCGACAGGCCGCTGGCCTGGGCCAGAACGCCTGCAAGAAGCGCGCCGGACAGCGCCTGATCCTGTCGTTTGGGAATATGGCCTGCGATGTGATGCGCGGCCTCGTGGCCGAGGACAAAGGCAAGTTCATCTGCGTTGCGGGCATCGGCAATCAGCGCGAGCGTGAAGCCGATGACGGGGCGGTTGAATTTGTCGATGGTCTGGAAAGCGTTGGGCGGCTGACCGGGGCGGTCATCCACCACGATCCGGAAATCGCAGTTCCGCGCGACCCCTTGCGTGCGGCAGTAACGCTCGGCCACCGGCTCGACTCGGGCGACAACGGTCAGGAAGTTCTCGGCCGCAGCACGCGCCGGCTGGACCGGTTCGACCACCGCTGTCGCAGGCATGGCGGGCGGGGCAGGATAGCTGGCCACGCAACCGCCCAGCAGAAGGGCGCAGGCAGCGAGAAGGGGAAGACGCATCGTTGACCTCGGAGGAACCTTTGCCAAGGGTAGCAAATCGCGGGCCGGGGGAAAGGGCGGCTCACCCATTTGTCATGGCGGGGTCTGGCGGTGCCGAGACCATTGCCGGAGGCGACACTTGGCGCTAGCCTGCCCCCATGTTCACCATCGAGCACGAATTTGACGCCACGGTCATCACGCTTGTCGATGAAGGCGGCGACCTGCCCTTGCAGGAAGACGTCGTGATCAATGCCTTCGAGGATTGCGTCACGGTCGATCAGGTCGACCCGCAGACCGATGAGGTCGTCCGGATCACCCTGTCGCTGACGCAGTTGCGCGATCTGGCGGCGGCATTGAACCTGCCCGAGGGCAGCTACCGGCTTGAGCGAAAGCCGGACTAATCAAGCCGGAAGAGCTTGTCGCGCGACGTGGCGCCTCGCACGAGGGTCAGGCGCGTCTTGGCGACGCCGAGGGCCTTGGCCAGCAGGACGCGGGCGGCCTCGGTCGCGCGGCCGTCTTCCGGAGGCTCAGTGACGGCGATGCGGATCTGGTCTTCGACCTGCGCCACTCCGATGCGGCGGGCGTTCGGCGTGACGCGGACAGCGAGTGACGCCCCGGGTTGCGCAAGGTGGCTGAGGTCACTCATCGGGATTACCGGCCTGCGGCGGCCATCTGGTGGAAGAGATGGGTGAAGGTCGCAACGCCCAGGACCGGGATGACCAGGTTCAGGATGGGGATGGACAGGGGCGCGGCCATCAGGGTCCCGGCCAGGAGAAGCGTTCCGCGATTGCGACGCCGCATGGCCTTGACCTCGGTCAGGGGTAGACGGCGCTGAGCCACAAGGGTGAAATACTCGCGGCCGAGCAGGAAGCCGTTCAGCAGCCAGAAAACCAGCGGAATTCCTGGCCCGACAAATGGATAAAGGAAAAGTGCCCCAACGTTCAGGGCGATGACGAGACCTAGGAAATTCACTGACAAGCGCAGCCCTTCGACCAGCGAAAGCGGTGTCGCGGGCGGCAGGGCCGGATAGTGGCGATCCTCGACCGCATCCGCGACATCCTCAAGGAAGAAGCCGGTAAAGGCCGAGGCGACGGGAACCATCAGGAAGACCGAAAACCCGATCATCAGGAATAGCGACGCCCAGCCGAGCAGGGTCTCGACGCCCGAGACCGGGCCGATGACCGGAAGCTCGACGCTGTCGGGCGAGAGCCACCAGATCGCCTGCAGGAAGACCGCATAGATCGCGAAGAGAAGCGCCAGGGCCAGCAGGACGCCAAGCAGGACGACCCGGCGGAAGCGGCGGTCGCCAAGCTGGCCGAGCGCGCGGGTGAAGGCGGTGAGGATCACGCGTCGACCCAGGAGACGATGCGGGAAAGATCGGGACGGGGGCGGTCCGGGCCGTCCTCGGGCGGGGTGCCGATGTGGACGATCCCGGCAACGGTTTCGTCTTCGGTGCAGCCAAAGGCGCGGGCGGCGAAGACCGGGTCATGGGCGGGCCAGCCGGTCAGCCAGCAGGCCCCCCAGCCGGCGGCCTCTGCAGCGTTGACGATACCGAAACAAAGTGCCGATGCTGACATGGTTTGTTCAATTTTTGGAATTTTGGGTGATGGCTTTGGCGAAGAGATCACCACGACGGCCAGCTTGCCCAGATCATATTGGCCGCGCCCCTTGGCGACCATCTCGGCATCGCCGCCCAGTTCGATGGAGCGGGCCTCGGCCAAATTGGCAAGCCGGGCGAAGGCTTGGCCCTGCACCACGATCAGCCGCCAGGGTTCCAGCTTGCCGTGGTCCGGCACCCGCGTTGCGGCCGTCAGGATCTCGGTCAGCTGGGGGCGATCCGGCACAGGGTGAGAAAACAGCTTTGCCGGGCGCGAACGGCGAGAGGACAGGAAGTCGAGCGCGGCTTGGTTACGGGCGGGCATGGCGGTCCTTGGTCGTGGCAGGTTCAGGCGAGTTTAGGCGCAACACCGTGCAGAGGCCAGCGGCCCTGCGACGCGGGGCTGCCGATATGGCAGGATAGGACCATCGACTTTCGTGCGGTGCTTCCATGTCGGACTTTGGCAGTCTTTTGCCCGTCTGGACCCAGGTCGCCCATTTCTTGAGTTCTGTTGTCTTTCCGGACCGCCGACCAGTCCGCCGACTACGCCCCCCTTGAAGCATGGCCATCCGCCCGACCGTGGACAGCCGCTTCGGGCGGCGGATCAGGTCGTGGCAACGATCCGGACCCGACCGTCAGTACCCGTGACCCTTGGCGGTGTCTTCGATCCAGCCGGTCACGAAAGCGTCGAAGCGGGAGTCGGGCTGACGCTTTTCAAGCGTTGCCGCCAGCGGATCGGCAGCCGTGACCGGTGCGTCGGACAGGGCCTCGAGCACGGCATGGCCACAGAACGGGACATAGACCTCGGAATAGCCGCCCTCATGGACCAGAACCAGGCGACCCTGGCAAAGCTTGTCGGCCGCAGCGCGGATCATGCGGGTCAGTTGGCGAAAGGTCTCGGCGGTGCAGAGCATACGGCCCAGGGGGTCGACTGCCGCTGCGTCAAAGCCACAGGCGACGATGATCACCTCGGGGCAGAAGCGGTCGAGCGCGGGTAGGACCAGACGCTCCATCGCCTTCAGATAACCGATGTGCCCGGTGCCGGGGGGCAGCGGCAGGTTCAGGTTGAAGCCAAGGCCGGGCCCGCCGCCACGCGCCTCGACGCCGCCGGTGTCGAGGGGATAGTTCCGTTCCTGATGCAGGCTGATGGTCAGGACGTCGGGGTCTTCCCAGAAGATCGCTTCGGTTCCGTTGCCGTGATGGACGTCCCAATCCACCACCGCCACGCGGCGGACCAGCCCTTGCGCCTGCGCCGCACGGATCGCGATGGCGATGTTGTTCAGAAGGCAGAAACCGTTCGGGAAGTCGGATGTGCAGTGATGCCCCGGCGGGCGCGACAGGGAATAGGCGTTCTGCACTTCGCCCGACAGCACCGAGCGGAGCGCCTCGGTCGCCAGTCCGGCGGAGAGGGCTGCAATCTCGTAGCCGCCTTGTCCGAAGGGCGTGCGAAGCCCAAGCTCGCCGCCACCCGCATCGGACAGGGCCTTGAAGGCGGAGAGGTAGCTTTCAGGGTGGACGCGGCGCAGATCGGCATCGCTGGCCGGTGGTGCGCCGCGCATGGCCAGGTGGCGCGAGAGGCCGGTCACCTCGATCAGGTTCCTCAGCCGACGCTTGGTTTCCGGGTTTTCCGGCAGACCTCCGGCAAGCGGCTGAACCAGCCCGCCGACCGGCAGCGTGAAGGCATAGTTGCCGCCGCCATGCCAGAAGCAGCGTTCGTCCGAGAAGAATGCAGTGGTCATGCGGGTCTCCCTTTGCCGGAAGCTTAGGGAGCGGCGCCCTGCTTGGCCAGAGGCCGGGCCATCAGGGCGTCATGCGGCCGAACCAGTCCAGGTCCTCGATGGTAAGCCAGCCCGACAGGATCACGCCGCAGATCACCGCCCAGATCGGTGTGGCGATCAGGGTCGTGATCCAGGCCTTGCGCTTCATCACCTCTTCGGCTGGCGCGCCGGGCGGGGTGCCGGGTTCGATATGCCGAGCCTCGTCCTGCGACACGGTCCGGTAGGGCAGGACGCAGAACAGCGTCATGAACCAGGTGACGGCATAGACGACGATGGCGGCGGTGATGGTCATGCCTGTTCCAGTTCTACCAGACAGCCGTTGAAATCCTTCGGATGCAGGAACAGCACCGGCTTGCCATGTGCCCCGATCTTCGGCTCGCCCGAACCCAGAACCCGTGCGCCCGAGGCCTTCAGATGATCGCGCGCGGCCAGGATGTCATCCACTTCATAGCAGATGTGGTGAATGCCGCCCGCTGGGTTCTTTTCGAGAAACCCGTTGATCGGAGAGTTTTCGCCCAGGGGATGCAAGAGCTCGATCTTGGTATTGGGCAGTTCGATGAAGACCACGGTCACCCCGTGATCCGGCTCGGCCTGAGGGGCGCCGACCCGGGCGCCAAGCGTAGTGCGATACTGGTCGGCCGCGGCCGTAAGGTCCGGAACGGCAATGGCGACATGGTTCAGGCGTCCGATCATCGGGTCCTCGTTATGCTCTCCCACCCCGCTTATGCGACCCGCGCGCCACCGCTGCAAGCGCCGAAGGGTCGCAGGGGCGTTAACCCGAGCTTTACCGGGCGCGCGGAAGATCGGCCCGCCAAGCATGAGGACAAAGATGCCCTTTCCGCCCGATGCGCAGATGCCGCACAGCTCACCCCGTACCGCCGATCGCCTGCCGTTGCAGGGGCTGACCCTGCTGATCGTCGACGACAGCCGCTTTACCTGTGATGCGCTGCGGCTGGTCCTGCACCGGGCCGGGGCGCGGCTTCGGCGCGCGGAAAGCCTGGAAATCGCCCGGTTGCACCTGGGTATCCATCGCCCGGACCTGGCCATTGTCGACCTTGGCCTGCCGGACGGCAGGGGGGAAGACCTGATCGCAGAGCTGTCGGCGCAGGGCTTCCCGGTCATCGGCCTCTCGGGCGACCCGAACGGCCGCGACCTGGCGCTCGATGCCGGGGCGGCAGGTTTCATCGACAAGCCGATCAGCTCGGTCGCCGGATTCGTCAGGCTGATTCGTCAGCTGGTCACCGGGGCCGGTGCCGAGGAGAAGGGGGAGGATATGCCCGCCCCGCCGGGCGATCCGGTCGCCCTGCGCGACGATCTGGCCCATGCGGCACGCCTGATATCGACCCAGGGTGATCCGGGCTATGCCCGGGCGTTCCTGCTGAGCCTCGCCCGCTCGGCCGGGGACAAGGCGCTGGAGACGGCGGTCCGCCAGTCGGAGACGGCCTTCGACAGGGCAAGGCTTGCGCGGATGATCGAGGATCGGCTGCAAGCGCTGCGGTCCCTGGCCTAAGGGCCAAGGGTCACGCGGAAAAAGCTTACCCCTGCGACAGGGCAGGATCGGCGCCCGTCCGGACCAGGCGGGTCAGGTCGGAAAGCCGTTCCTTCTGTCGGCCCTTGGCGTCGAAATTTGTGGGCGAAAGCCAGACGGCGAATGCCTCGGCCAAGGCGGGCCATTCGCTGTCGATGACCGAAAACCAGGCGGTGTCGCGGTTCCGGCCCTTGACGATCATGTGGTGACGGAACACCCCTTCGTAGCTGAACCCCAGCCGCTGCGCCGCCCGCCGCGAGGCGAGGTTCAGCGCGTTGCACTTCCATTCATAGCGCCGGTAACCCGCCTCGAAGGCCCAGCGCATCATCAGGTACATCGCCTCGGTTGCCGCCGCTCCGCGCTGCATCGACGGCGAGATGCAGATATGCCCAACCTCGATCGACCCTGCCTCGGGTGTGATCCGCAAATAGCTCGCGATCCCGCCGCATTTTCCCGTCCCGACATCCCGCATGACGAAAAAGCGCGGGTCCTCGCCGGCCTCGCGTTCCCGCGCCCAGCGATGATAGGCCGAACCCGAGGTGAAAGGGCCGTAGGGCATGTAGTCCCAAAGCGCATCATGCCCGGTAAAGGCCTCGTGCAGATCGAAGGCATGGGCATCGGCGTTCAGAGGCTCGAGCCGCACCAGTCGCCCCTGCATCGGCGCATGGTCCGGTCTTCGTGGCGGAACCCAGCCCGACACGGCCGCACCCAGCAAACGCTCATCCATCATCACCCCTCCCGCGCCCATGGCCAAGGCTAGGCCGGGCGCAGGGCGGTCGCAAGCTCAGAGGATCAGTTGAGCCGGCATCTCGATCTTCAGCCCGGGAAATACGGTGCCCTCCAGCACTGCTTGGTCGATCCCGAACAACCCGGCGAGCACCTGCCCCGCCCAGTCGCGGACGTCGGACGTGGGAAGCAGGTCGCGCCGGTCGTAAAGGTCAGCCTCGGCCAGCCCCGGCCAGCGGCCATAGACTTTCCCGCCCCGGACCGCGCCCCCCGCAACCAGCATCGCGCCACCCGTGCCGTGGTCCGTCCCACCCGAGCCGTTCTGGCGCACGGTCCGGCCGAACTCGGTCATTGCCATGACAACCGTCTTGCCCCAGGCGTCCGGGCCCAGGCCCGCCTTCAGCCGCAGCACTGTGCGTTGCAACTGGTCCAGCGGTTTGCGGATCGCCCGCGCCTGCCCCTTGTGCGTGTCCCAGCCGGAGAGCGAAAAGGCGGCGATGCGGGCCGAGCCGCGCAGTCGTTCGGCAACGAAATCGGCGATCAGGTCGGTGTCCTGGCCCTCGCCTTCTTCCATGCCTGCCAGGCCGAAAGCAGTGGCCGAGGCCTGATGGAAGAGGGGATCGGCCTCGTAGACATGCTCCAGAAGCGCGCGGGCCGGTGCCGAGACCGCAAGATCCTGATCTGGCGACCAGCTTTGGGCCGCTGCGGAACCGGCAAGGATCGGCATTGCCTCGCGCCCGACGGCCCAGGCGGTTTCGGACTGCGCGCCGGGCAGGACGGTGAGAAGCCGGTTCAGCCAGCCATCCCTTTGTGCCGCCGGAACAAGGTCGGTCCCGGTCCCGGCTTCCAGGAGGTCCTGCCCGTCGAAATGGCTGCGCTTGTCGCGGTAGGGGGTGGAGGTCGCGTGGACAAAGGCCAGTTCCCCTGCAGCCCAGAGCGGCATCAGGTTCGAGAGGCCCTCATGCAGGGCAAAGAAGCCGTCAAGGTCCGCACTTGGGGCCAGTACGTCCGGCCGCGCCGCCGCCAAACCCGCGTCCCCCCTTGGTTGCACGACATCAAGGCCATCCATCGCGCCGCGGAGGATGATGACCACCAGTCGGTTTTCGCCAGGCGTGGCGGCCAATGTCAGGGTCGTGAGCATCGGGTGCGCCGCCGCCGAGCAGCCAAGCGCGCCAAGGCCCTTCAGGAAAATGCGCCGTTCCATCGCGTCACCTCCGATTGAATTCCGGCGAAGCGAGGACCAGCCCCACCCCGTCACGCGCCGATTCTGCTGCGCCGACCGCCCATGTCAGTCGCTCACCCGCCCGTTTGCCCAATGCTGTGCGCAAGAAGTCGCGGGGGTCGGGCAAGGGCCGCACCAGCCGCTGCGGTGCCGCCATGGCCCAGTCGATGCGCGCCGCAAGTCCCTGCGGCGTGATCCATGCGGCCGCAGCCTCGGGCCAGCCATCAGGCCCCGGGGCCTGGCGGAAGGGCTGGCCCATCGCCTGCAAGGGATTGAGGATCAGCCGCCGCACGTCACGCGGGGCGGCGGCCAGGATCGTTTCGGAGGTGACGCCCAGCGCACGGAAGGCTGCCACCATGAAGTCGAAAGGCTGGCGTGCCTTGGTGCCCTGCCCCGCCTTGGGATGCGTCAGAAGTGCCTGGCTGACCGCCTTCAAGTCGCCCCCCGTTGCCCGGAAGACGTCCTCCAGATCGGCCACCAGCGCCGGGTCCGGCGCATCGGCCACGAAATGCACGGCAAGCTTTCGGGCCAGATGCGCCGCCGTCTCGGGCCGCGCGGCCAGATCGTCCAGCACCGCATGGATCGGGGCCATCCCCTTGCCGTCATAGCGCACCCCGAGCACGGTTTCCGCCCCCGGCTCGGCGCGTTTCGCATCGAAGACAAACCCCTCTGGCCCAACGGCAAGCCCGGTCAGGAGCTCGGCCAGTTCACGCACATCAGTTTGCGCATAGTCCGCCCCGACCCCCAGCGTGTGCAGTTCCAGCAGCTCACGCGCGAGGTTCTCGTTCAACCCCTTCTTCTGACGTTTGCCCTTGGGCGAGCCGGGGCCGAAGGACGCTTCCTGGTTCAGATAGATCAGCATTGCCGGATGGGTGGTGACCGCACGCAGCATGTCGGCAAAGCGAGCTGTGACATGGGGGCGGATCGCCTCGTCGATCAGGACGCCGGGAAAGGGTGCCTCTTGCCGGTTGCGTGCCGCGACGGTGAAGTGGTCAGCCCAGAACGCGACCAACCTTTCACGGAAGGCATCAGGCGACCCCACGGCGCGGGCAAAGCTCGTCTTCAGACCGCGCAAGGCCAGATCGTCCAGGGCGTGTCGCGCGGCCTTGATTGCGCCTTCGTCCCTGGCCTGACGCGCCTCGCGATAGGCCGCCGCCGCCAGAGCGACCTCGGCCAGGGTGTTGCCCGGCCAGTCTGATGCGGCCAGATCCGGTCCTGCAAGATTGGCGATCAGTCCTTCGGGGGCCGACGCATTGGCGGGCAGGCCATAGCCGAACCTGATTGCAATGCCTTCAGCGTCCATTGCGCCCCTCGCATCAGTTGGTCCTCGCCCATCATACGCGACCCGCCACCCGATCCGTCGTTGGGAATCTGTCGGTTGGGCGGTTCGTCGCGACAGGGGTGACGCTAGAAGCGGAAGTCGTCCGGATAGACGTGGAACCCGTCAAAGTCGGCCTTGCCAAGCGGCACACCCGCCGCACGCAAGGCGGCATAGCCCATGGTCAGGTGAAAGAAGAAATTCGGCAGGCCATAGAGATGCAGGAAATCGGTCCCGGTCTGCTCCAGCACCGCAAAGCCCGCGTGGTGGCGGATGATGTGGGTTTCGGCATCCTTGAATTCGTCGGGCGTCATGGCGCCCAGCATGGCACGGGCCACGGCCAGCCTTGGGCCAAGCGCGTGCGGCAGGTCCGGCACCTCGCGCCCGGCCAGGGGGCAGGCGACGCGGAGGGAAAACCCCGCCGCCGTGGCGAATTGCTGGCCCGCCGGAA
Source organism: Tabrizicola sp. (assembly GCA_016792685.1). Taxonomy (GTDB): domain Bacteria; phylum Pseudomonadota; class Alphaproteobacteria; order Rhodobacterales; family Rhodobacteraceae; genus Tabrizicola. The sequence goes on from JAEULQ010000104.1 coordinate 34,480, forward strand.
ACGCGTCGGCGATGCGGGCCTCAAGCGCCTCTGGCCCCGCCTTCTCGGCCATCGCCGCCACGCGGGCGAGGTAGTGCCGGAAAACGGGGACCGAGGCCTGATACATCACGCTTCCTTGGGCAGGACGCGCAGGCGAAGCTCGCGCAGCTGCTCGTTCAAGGGCTCCGAAGGCGCGCCCATCAAGAGGTCCTCGGCGCGCTGGTTCATCGGGAACATGATGACCTCGCGGATGTTCTGGGTATCGGCCAGAAGCATCACCAGTCGGTCGATCCCCGCCGCGCAGCCACCGTGGGGCGGTGCGCCGTATTTGAACGCCTTGACCATCCCGCCAAAGCGCTTGTCGACTTCGCTGTTCGGATAGCCCGCCAGCTCGAAGGCCTTGTACATGATCTCCGGCTTGTGGTTCCGGATGCCGCCCGAGATCACCTCATAGCCGTTGCAGGCGAGGTCATACTGGTAGGCATAGACCTTGAGCGGATCGCCGTTCAGCGCGTCCAGGCCCCCCTGCGGCATCGAGAACGGGTTGTGGGAAAAGTCGATCTTCCCCTCGTCGGTCTTCTCGTACATCGGGAAGTCGACGATCCAGGCAAAGCGGAAGCAGTCCTTCTCGGTCAGCCCCAGCTCTTCGCCGATGACGTTGCGCGCCTTGCCGGCGATGCCCTCGAACGCCTCGGGCTTGCCGCCCAGGAAGAAGGCCGCGTCGCCCTTCTCCAGGCCCAGCTGGACCCGGATCGCCTCGGTCCGCTCCGGCCCGATGTTCTTGGCCAGCGGTCCCGCGGCTTCCATGCCCGAACCATCTTCGGCGTCGCGCCAGAAGATATAGCCCATGCCCGGCAGGCCCTGCTGCTGGGCGAAGGCATTCATCCGGTCGCAGAACTTGCGACCCACCGGCTCGCCCGACGGACCTTTCGGCGCGGGGATGGCGCGGACTTCGTTGCCGTCCTGCTCCAGCAGTTTGGCGAAGATTGCGAAGCCCGAGCCGCGGAAATGCTCGCTCACGTCCTGCATCTTGATCGGGTTGCGCAGGTCGGGCTTGTCCGAGCCATACCATTTCAGGCTGTCCCGATAGGCAATCCGCGGCCAGTCGGCATAGACCTTGCGGCCCTTGCCGAAGTGCTCGAAAAGGCCCTGCAGCACCGGCTGGACGGCGGCGAAGACGTCATCCTGGGTGACGAAGCTCATCTCGACGTCCAGCTGGTAGAAATCGGTCGGCGAGCGGTCCGCGCGGGGGTCTTCATCGCGGAAGCAGGGCGCGATCTGGAAATAGCGGTCGAAGCCCGCGACCTGGATCAGCTGCTTGAACTGCTGCGGCGCTTGCGGCAGCGCGTAGAACTTGCCCGGATGGAGGCGCGACGGCACCAGAAAGTCGCGAGCGCCTTCGGGCGAGGAAGCCGTGATGATCGGCGTCTGGAACTCGGTGAAGCCCTGGTCCCACATCTTCATCCGCAGCCAGCGCACGACGTTCGAGCGCAGCATCATGTTCTGATGCATCGTGTCGCGGCGAAGGTCGAGGAAGCGGTAGGTGAGCCGCGTCTCTTCGGGATATTCGGTGTCACCGAAGACCGGCAGCGGCAGTTCCTCGGCGGGGCCAAGGACTTCGAGGTCAGTCACATAGACCTCGATCTCGCCGGTCGGGATCTTCGTATTCACAAGGCTTGCGTCCCGCGCCTTTACCCGGCCGTCGATCCGGATCACCCATTCCGCCCGCACCTTCTCCAGCGCGGCGAAGGCCGGGGAATCCCCGTCGCACAGCACCTGGGTGATCCCGTAATGGTCGCGCAGGTCGATGAAGAGAACGCCGCCATGGTCGCGCACCCGGTGGACCCAGCCGGACAGCCGGACGGTTTCTCCCACGTTGGACGTGTTCAGCGCGGCACAAGTGTGGCTGCGATAGGCATGCATTCTCGTTCCCCTTTCGAGGGCTTGGCGTCGTTCGGGCCGATACACTCCGACCCGGGGGCCAAGTCAAGGGTGGCCGGGCCGGTCGGCAGGTCCGGGCACCGGAAATCGTCACGATTTCCGGACCGATTTCCGTTCGGAAATCGGTTTCACCCGGCCCAGACCGCCGGGATCAGCCCCCGCAGCGCATTGCCGACCCAAAGCCTGGCTTTGGGCAGGTCATCTGCCAGCAGCACTTCCTCGGTCACGCCCAACTCCGTGCGCAGCACACCGGGCAAGAGCCCGCTGCCAAGGGGCGGTGTCCGCATGCCCTGCCCCCTGTCGAAAAAGAGCGTGGTGATCGTGCCCTCGCAGACCTCGCCGCGTTCGTTCAGAAACAAGACCTCGTCCAATCCCTGGGGCAGCGCCGCGCGGGCGGAGTCATAGGTTTCTCGACGCGTCGACTTTATCGACAACCAGGGATCGTCCGACCGGAGCCGGGCATCAGCCAGGCCCAGGCGCCACTGAGGCTTTGCAGGCGGCAGCGGAGATGTCTCCCAGTTCACCCTGCCCTCGCGGTCAAGGGTCAGGCGCAGCCGGGCCGCATGCGCGGGGCCAGCCGGCGCGACCTTGGGGCAGTCCCAACCCAGGAGGACCGCCGACCGCTGCAGGCGCGCCTGATGCAAGGGCCAGCGGGGTGCGCCATTGCCGTCCCAGAGGACCGTTTCGATCAGCTTCAGTCCCGGCGCACGGCCGCCTTCACGAAGCGCGCTTTCCACAGCGCCTCCTCCCATTCCCCGGGTGCGGTCGAGCCATGCGTCAGCCCGCCGCCCACATTCATCAAGATCTCCTGCCCGGTGACCGAAAGGGTCCGGATCGCCACAGAAAAATCCGCCTCGCCTTCGGGCGACATCCAGCCGATCGCGCCGCAGTAGACGCCGCGCGGCGAGGGTTCGACTTCCCGGATGATTTCCATCGCCCGGATCTTCGGTGCGCCGGTGACCGAGCCGCAGGGGAACAAGGCCCCCATCAATCCGTGAAGCGTCGGCTGACCGGAAAGCTCGCCCTCGATGGTCGAGGTCATCTGGTGGACCGTCGCATAGGTCTCGACCGCGAAAAGCGCGGGCACCTTGACGCTGCCGACCTTCGCCAGCCGGGAGATGTCGTTGCGCAGAAGGTCCACGATCATCAGGTTCTCGGCCCGGTCCTTTTCGGCGCCCTGAAGCTCAGCGACGATCGCGCGATCTTCGCCCGCATCCTTGCCCCGCGGCCGGGTGCCCTTCATGGGTCGGGTGATGATGCGGCCACCCTCGACGCGGAAGAAAAGCTCGGGCGAGCGCGACACCACGACAGGCCCGACGCCCAGATCGACAAAGGCGCCATGCCCAACCGCACCGGTCCGCCGGAAGGCGCCATAAAGCCCCAGTGGAGTGCCCGAGACCAGCCGCGCCGCCATCGGGAAAGTCAGGTTCACCTGATAGCAGTCCCCGGCCGCGATATAGTCGAAGACTTTTCGCGCGGCATTGCCATAGGCCCGCCGCCCGACCAGTGGTTCCGGCGCGGTCATCCAGGTCGACCGGCCCTCCTGGGCGGCTTGCTGCAGAAGCGGGCCTGCCTCATCGGGGCCTGCGAAGACGCCAAGCGCCAAGAGGGGGCCGGGGCGGCGCCGGGGCAGCATGCGGCGGAGCTTCGGCTCCAGCGCATAGCCCGCCTCATAAGCTATATAGCCCGCAATCCAGGCCCCCTTGGCCCGCGCCTCCTCGGCTCGGGCAAGCGCCGGGACCACTTCGTCGGGACGCGAGGCGACGATCACTTCTCGCGCCGTCGCGAAAAGCACCGGTTCCCCTCTTGGCCCATGTTCCAGCAGGATCACCGCGCGCCGCCCTTTCATCCCTGATACCTCGAAATAGGCCGAAGCGCCCCCCGCCGCCAGCCGTTTCCGGACCCATCACCGGGGCGAAAACGACGCGACCCGCGAAAATTTCCTGATCGGAAGGTCAGGAAATGCATTCAAAGCTTGCCTGATGATCAAATTCGCGGTTCCCTGTCATCAGTGCCGACCCACCATATGATGTGGGCCGGGCTTAACGAATAACAAAAAAGCGTCCAACACCGGTACGAAGGGAACATCCAATGGCTTCCGACGACTACAACGACAAGGCCAAGCATGAGGACCTCAAGGTCCTGCATGGCATGGGCTACGCGCAGGAGCTTCAGCGCTCCATGTCGAAGTTCTCGAACTTCGCGATCTCGTTCTCGATCATCTGCATCCTCTCTGGCGGCATCAACTCCTTCGCCCAGGCCGTGTCTTCGGTCGGCGGCGCAGGCGGCGGTATCGGCTGGATCGTGGGCTCGGCCCTGTCCGGCATGTTCGCGCTGGCCATGGCGCAGATCGCCTCGGCCTTCCCGACGGCGGGCGGGCTTTACCACTGGGGTTCGATCCTGGGGAACCGCTTCTGGGGCTGGCTCACCGCGTGGCTGAACCTGCTGGGCCTAATCACCGTCCTTGGCGCGATCAACATCGGGACCGCCTACTTCTTCACCGGCACTTTCGGCCCGATGTTTGGGTTCGAGGGCACCGACTGGGAGATCGTGGGCTTCGTCGCGGTGATCACCGTGATCCAGGCGATCTTCAACCATGTCGGGATCAAGGTCACCACCTTCCTGACCGACATCTCGGGCTACATCATCTTCGCGACCACCGCCGTGCTTGTAGTGGCCTGCCTCTACTACGCGCCGGCGATCGACATCTCGCGGCTCTGGACCTTCTCGAACTACTCGGGCGCCGCGGGCGGCGAGGTCTTCCCGCAGTCGGACAACATCGCCTACCTGTTCCTGCTCTGCCTCCTTTTGCCGGTCTACACGATCACCGGCTATGACGCGTCTGCACATACGTCGGAGGAGACCAAGAACGCCGCCGAATCCGTTCCGCGTGGCATCGTTTCGGCCGTGTTCTGGTCGGCCATCGTCGGCTGGATCATGATCTGCGCGATCATCCTGGCGATCCCGGACATGGACGCCGCCGCCGCGCAGGGCTGGGGCGTGTTCTTCGGCACGATGGACGCAATCCTGCCTGCCGGGCTGAAGATGACGATCTACTTCTTCATCCTGATCGCGCAGCTTCTCTGCGGCCTGGCCACCGTGACCTCGGCCAGCCGGATGCTGTTTGCCTTCTCGCGCGATGACGGTGTTCCGGGCTTCTCGAAGCCGCTGGCCACCGTCTCGCCCAAGTACCGCACGCCGGTGAACGCGATCTGGACGGCGACCGTGCTTTGCATCCTCTACGTGGTGCTGGCGCTGTCGATCAAGGTCGGCGAGACCTCGATCTACGTGATCGTGGTGAACTCGACCCTCGTCTTCCTGTTCCTGTCCTTCACCATCCCGCTGATCGCAGGCATGTTGGCCTACGGCGGGCCGAAGTGGCCGCAGCCCGGCCCCTGGGCCATGTCCGCGGGCCTTTACAAGCTGGTGACGGTGCTGTCAGTCGTCGGCATGGGGATCATCCTCTTCATCGCCGTCGCGCCGCCGAACGAGCGGGTGCTCTATGTCGTCCTCGGCTTCATCGCCATCGCGCTGGTGGTCTGGGTCCTGGGCGAGAACCGCCGCTTCGAAGGCCCGCCGACGGGTGACCGCATCGCCGCCCGCAAGGCCGCCATCGCGGCAGCCGAGGCAGCGGTGGGCGAAAAGGGCTGACTTTTCGCCTGTGAAAAGCGGAAAGGCCGGGGTTTTCTCCCGGCCTTTTCCATTGCGGCTGCGGCCCCCCGGAATCCCCTTGCGCCGGTCCGGCTTCTGTCTATAACCCGCCCAATTTTGCGCAATAGATGGGGGCAAGGATGCCGAAGCGGACCGATATCAAGTCGATCATGATCATCGGCGCGGGCCCCATCGTCATCGGGCAGGCTTGCGAATTCGACTACTCCGGCGCCCAGGCCTGCAAGGCGCTGCGCGAGGAAGGCTACCGGGTCGTCCTGGTGAACTCGAACCCCGCGACGATCATGACCGACCCCGGTCTGGCGGATGCAACCTACATCGAGCCGATCACCCCGGAAGTCGTCGCCAAGATCATCGAAAAGGAACGCCCCGACGCGCTTTTGCCGACGATGGGCGGGCAAACCGGCCTCAACACAGCTTTGGCACTGGCCGACATGGGCGTCCTCGACAAGTTCGGGGTAGAGCTGATCGGGGCCAAGCGCGAAGCCCTCGAGATGGCCGAGGACCGGAAACTGTTCCGCGAGGCGATGGACCGGATCGGTCTGGAAAACCCCAAGGCCACGATCATCGCCGCGCCGAAGGTGAATGGCAAATACGACAT
>JAEULQ010000003.1 GCA_016792685.1 Tabrizicola sp.
TACCGGCGCCTTCACACCGATCCGCGACTGGTTCGCGGGCCTGCCGGAATCGAAGGCACGGGGCTACGGGCCGGGACGGTTCAGCTTCAACGTCAAGGGCGGGCGCTGCGAGGCCTGCCAGGGTGATGGCGTGTTGAAGATCGAGATGAACTTCCTGCCCGACGTCTATGTCACCTGCGAGACCTGCAAGGGCCATCGCTACAATCGTGAGACTTTGGAAGTCAAGTTCAAGAACAAGAGCATAGCAGATGTTCTTGACATGACATGTGAAGATGCGCGCGGCTTCTTTCAGGCGGTCCCGGCGATCCGCGAGAAGATGGATGCGCTGTGCGAAGTGGGCCTTGGCTATATCAAGGTCGGCCAGCAGGCGACGACGCTCTCAGGCGGCGAAGCGCAGCGGGTGAAGCTGTCCAAGGAACTCAGCCGCCGGGCCACGGGGCGGACGCTTTACATTCTCGACGAGCCGACCACGGGCCTTCACTTCGAGGATGTGCGCAAGCTTCTGGAAGTGCTGCATTCGCTGGTCGAACAGGGCAACACGGTCGTGGTCATCGAGCACAACCTGGACGTCGTGAAGACCGCCGACTGGGTCATCGACATCGGCCCCGAGGGCGGCGATGGCGGGGGAGAGATCGTGGCTGTCGGCACGCCGGAGGAGATCGTCAAGGTCGAGGCCAGCCATACCGGCCGCTATCTGAAGGATTTGCTGCGGCCGCGGAAGATGGCGGCCGAGTAGCGCCTACTCCAGCACGCGATCCAGGATGCGGACCGCCTCGATCACGATCAGTGTATCGCGCACTACGCGCAGGATCTGGTTGTCGATGCGCAGATAGGTGCTGTCGTCGCGATAGTCGCGCAGGGCCAGTCGCTCCCACTCATCGCGGGGGATCAGCACGTAGTCGCCCTGGATCCTGTCACCGCGGCGCCAGTCGTAGTGATGCTCGTGCTCGTCGCCTTGGGACTTCTTCGCCTGGCCGGGCGGCACGCAAGGCACGGCCTTCTTGGCAAGGCCGGGCGGACAGTGCTTGTCGTTCTTCGCCTCGGCCGGGGCGGCAAGTGTCGCGGCCAGGGTCAGCAGCAGGGCAAGGAAGACGCGCGGCATGGTCAGTCTCCGAAGTCAGGTTCGGCTCTGCCATGCCGCATTGGGCACCAGAGGTCCAATGCCGATCCGGTGATCCACGCCGGCTCGGCAATTCGCCGCCGTCCGGCGGTCGGACATCGGGCGCAAAGGTCCACGCCATTCATGCCGCAACTTGATCCATTGGACGCCCTTAGGATTTGCCGCGCGCCAAAGGGCGTGCAGCGTCAGGCGGTGATTTCCGAGAGCGGCACATCCGCCCAGGTCACGCTTCCTGCCGGAAAAAGCACGACGTGGTGCTCGGATACCCGGCCCACGCGAGTCATCGCAAAGGTCGGAAAGCCGCCGCCGAAACCGTTCGCGGTGGCATAGTTTGCCACGGCGCGGAACATGGCCGGAATGCTGACGTAGGCCGGACCTCCAAGATCCGTGAGCCTGACCTTGTGGATCACGGCCTGCCCCGGCTTGATGAGGTTGATGCCGCAGACCTGACCCGTGCCGGGGTGAGTGGCCTGATGCCCGTTCGGGAAAGCCGCCGGATAGCCGTCGCGCACCGCGTACCAGTAGGCGCTGATGAACAGCTCACGCAGGTTGAAGGGGTTCGCCACTTGAAGGTCGGCAACCCTGACGTCCCGCCATTCGACCACCGATGCCGGCAGAAAGACATGTCCGGAGACGCCGCCATGGGCAGAACTGAAGTGAAAGTTCGGGAAACCCGCCGTAAAGCCACGGTCCGTGGCGGCCCGCGCTGCGGCGCGAAGTCTGGCGGCATCGGTGAGTTTGGCAGAAGGGTTTGATTGGGGCGGCATCGCTATGGCTACCTCGCTGAAATGGACGGTTAAATGCCATCAGCAAGGATCAACTCACCCGATCTGTCAAGAAATCTTGCACCTGTACCAGCCCCACCCGTGCGCCGGAACAGATCACGACGGCGGCCCGGTGAAGGGCCGCCGCCTCGTAAAAAAGGTGTCTAGACCTGGGTTTAGTCCAGAGCCTTGAAGTTCAGGCTCGCGCCTTCCTTGATGCCCGAGAACCAGCGCGCGGTCACGGTCTTGGTCTTGGTGTAGAAGCGGAAGGCATCGGGACCATACTGGTTCAGATCGCCAAAGGCCGAGCGCTTCCAGCCGCCGAACGAGAAGTAGGACAGCGGTACCGGGATCGGGAAGTTGATGCCGACCATGCCGACGTTCACGCGGCTTGCGAAGTCGCGGGCCGTGTCGCCATCGGCGGTGAAAATCGCGGTTCCGTTGCCGTATTCGTTGTCCATCACCAGTTTCAGCGCATCGGCATAGGACCCGGCGCGGACGGTCGACAGGACGGGCCCGAAGATCTCCTGCTTGTAGATGTCCATCTCGGGCGTGACGTTGTCGAAGAGCGTCGCGCCAACGAAGAAGCCGTTCTCGTAGCCCTGGATCTTGAGCCCGCGCCCGTCGACGACAAGCTTTGCGCCCTGATCCACGCCGCTGGCGATCAGACCCTTGACGCGCTCCTGGCTTGCCTTGGTAATCAGCGGCCCGAAGTCCACGTCATTGCCGGCGGTGTAGGGGCCGACCTTCAGCTTTTCGATCCGCGGGATCAGCCGTTCGATCAGTGCGTCGGCCGTGCGCTCGCCGACTGGCACCGCAACCGAGATCGCCATGCAGCGTTCACCAGCAGCACCATAGCCAGCTCCGACCAGCGCATCCGCCGCCTTGTCGAGGTCGGCGTCGGGCATGATGATCATGTGGTTCTTTGCGCCGCCGAAGCACTGGGCGCGCTTGCCGTTCGAGGCGGCGCGACCATAGATGTACTGGGCGATCGGGGTGGAACCGACGAAACCCACGCCCTGGATGACCGGGTGGTCAAGGATGCCGTCGACGACTTCCTTGTCGCCGTTCACCACCTGGAGAACGCCGTCCGGCAGTCCGGCCTCTTGCAGAAGCTGCGCGAGGTAGAGCGAGGTCGAAGGCACGCGCTCGGACGGTTTCAGGATCATGGCGTTGCCCGAGGACAGGGCAGGGCCGATCTTCCACAGAGGGATCATGGCAGGGAAGTTGAACGGCGTGATGCCTGCGACCACGCCCAGCGGTTGGCGCATGGCGTAAAGGTCGATGCCGGGGCCGGCGCTGTCCATCGCCTCGCCCTTCAGCATCGCAGGTGCGCCCATGCAGACCTCGATGACTTCCAGACCGCGCTGCACGTCGCCCTTTGCGTCCGGGATGGTCTTGCCGTGTTCGCGGGCGACCATCTCGGCGAGCTTTTCCATGTCGCGGTTGATCAGCGCACCAAAGGCCATCATCACGCGCGCACGGCGCTGCGGGTTGGTGGCGGCCCAGGCGACCTGCGCTTTCGCGACCTCCTGGATGGCGTGGTCCAGCTCGGCGAGCGTTGCCAGCGCGACCCGCGCCTGCACTTCGCCAGTGGCGGGGTTCATGACTTCGCTGAAGCGGCCGGACTTGCCCGCAACCAGCTTGCCGTTGATCCAGTGACCGATCTCTTGCATGGAATCCTCCAGATTTGCTGTCCTGCTTGTACTCTTGCGGAAACGCCAGACAAAGCGACAATCTATCAAAAGCGTTTTGCATTCTTGCATGACGAGGGTAGGGTGGCCAGCATTGTCACCCTGCGAGGCGTCAGGAATGGACTGGGATGATCTGCGCGTGTTCCTGGCTGTGGCCCGGACCGAAAGCCTGTCGGCGGCCGGCAAGCGGCTGAAGATCGACCCGGCCACCGTTGGGCGCCGCATCGCCCGGCTGGAGGAGGCGACCCGGGCGCGGCTGTTCTCGAAATCGCCGCAAGGCTATGGGCTGACCGAAGAAGGGGGCCGTCTGATCCCGCATGCCGAAGCGGCCGAACGCGCAGCACTTGGGGCCGAGGAAAGCCTGTCCGGTCCCGGAGGGCTGACTGGCCTGATCCGGCTTGGGGCGCCGGATGGTTGCGCGAACTACTTGCTGCCGCAGGTTCTGGCGCGGATATGCGATGCAAATCCAGGGCTTGAGGTCCAGATCGTCGCACTTCCCCGCGTCTTCAACCTGTCGAAACGCGAGGCGGACATGGCAATTGCTGTCAGCCGACCCGAGGCGGGAAGGCTGACGGTACAGAAGTTGACCGATTACCGGCTGCATCTGGCGGCAAGCCACGACTATCTGGCCCGCGCGGAACCGATCAGCGCGCCCGAGGATCTGAAGCGGCACCGGATCGTGGGCTATATCCCCGACATGATCTTCGACAAGGAGCTCGACTATCTTGCCGAGATCGGCATCGGACCGGCGACGCTGACCTCAAATTCCGTTTCGGTGCAGCTGAACTGGCTGCGGCACGGGGCTGGGGTCGGTGTCGTCCATGATTTCGCCCTTCCTGCCGCACCGGGTCTGACCCGGATCCTGACCGACAGGGTCAGCCTCACGCGCGCCTTCTGGCTCATCCGCCATGAAAGCGATGCGCGGCTGGACCGGATGAATCGCTTTGCCGACCAGCTTGCCCGCGAAGCCCGGGCCGAAATGGCACGGCTGGAGAGCGCCCTGATGCGCGATGAAAGCGGCGCTTGACAGAATCTCGTGCCAGCCCGACGCTTTACCTCCGGTCAAGAGGAGGGGCCGTCCCATGCTCGTACAGCAGATCCTCAACTCCAAGGGCAGCGACGGGGTGATCACGGTAGCGCCGGGAACTTCGGTTCAGGCAACCGCAGAGCTTCTGTCCCAGCGCAAGATCGGGGCGGTCATCGTCTCGAAGGACGGCAAGAAGGCGCAGGGCATCGTCTCGGAACGCGACATCGTGCGCGAGCTTGGCCGTCGCGGCACGGCGTGCCTGACCGACCCGGTCGAGTCTCTGATGACGGCCAAGATCATCTCGTGCACCCGTGCGGAAAGCACCGATACCGTGCTGGGCCGGATGACCGACGGCCGATTCCGCCACATGCCTGTGATCGAAGACGGCCGGATGATCGGGCTCATTTCGATTGGCGACGTGGTAAAGGCGCGGCTGATGGAGCTCTCAGCCGAGAAGGATGCGCTTGAAGGCATGATCAAGGGTTTCTGATCCTGCCAGTTTGCACTTGCACCCGCCTGCGCAATATTGTTGCGTGCGCGGGTCAGGCTTGGGGGTAAACCATGCGCATCGGGCTTTATCCGGGAACCTTTGATCCCATCACTCTGGGCCATATCGACATCATCCAGCGTGCCATGGCGCTGGTCGACCGGCTGGTGATCGGGGTTGCGATCAACCGCGACAAGGGCCCCCTGTTCAATCTGGAAGAGCGGGTGGCCATGGTCGAGGCTGAATGTGCCGCGATCATTGCAAAGACCGGGGGCGAGATTGTCGTCCATCCGTTCGAAAACCTGCTTATCGACTGTGCCCGCGACGTTGGCGCCGGGATCATCATCCGGGGCCTGCGCGCTGTGGCGGACTTCGAATATGAGTTTCAAATGGTCGGCATGAACCGTGCGCTTGATGCCTCGATCGAGACCGTCTTCATGATGGCGGATGCGCGCAGGCAGGCCATAGCCTCGAAGTTGGTCAAGGAAATCGCCCGGCTTGGCGGCGATGTGTCCAAATTTGTGACCACGCCGGTGGTCGAGGCCTTGGGGCGCAAGTACCCCTGACATGCAAAAGGGGCCCGAAGGCCCCCGCATCGGTCGCTGGCAAGTGCCCTCAGGCGGCCTTGCCGTAGACAGCTTCGCGCGCAATGCGGTCAGCGTCGGCCGGGAAGACGCCAATGTCCAGCGCGATATCGGCGGGCAGGTTGGCAATCTCGTCACGCGTCTGCCGGTAGCGGGCGTAATTCACGGCGGCAGTCTTCAGCATTTCATAAACGGTAATCATCATCATTGTCCTTTTCATCGCGAGGGGTCTGCTTATCCTCCTCGCATGGGCAGAACATAGGTGATTGCCTGGCGCCAGCAACGCATAATGCTGCGGTGCAGCTATGCGCGAAATGCATGGCTAAGCGCAAAGAAAAAGGCGCCCGAAGGCGCCTTTAATCATGATTTCAACGGGTTCAGATCAGCTTGCCCATCGCCACGGCCGTATCAGCCATGCGGTTCGAGAAGCCCCATTCGTTGTCATACCAGCTCAGGATCGACACGAAAGTCCCGTCCATCACCTTGGTCTGGTCCATATGGAAGACCGAGGAATGCGGGTCGTGGTTGAAGTCGGAACTCACCAGCTTGTCGTTGGTGTAGCCGAGGATCCCCTTCAGCGGACCATCGGCGGCAGCCTTGATCGCCGCGTTGACTTCCTCGACCGTGGTCGCGCGCTTGGCGATGAACTTCAGGTCCACAACCGAAACGTTCGGGGTCGGGACCCGCATCGCGAAACCGTCAAGCTTGCCCTTCAGCTCGGGCAGCACCAGACCCACGGCCTTGGCAGCACCGGTGGAGGTCGGGATCATCGACAGCGCCGCCGCGCGGGCGCGATAGAGGTCCTTGTGCATCGTGTCGAGCGTCGGCTGGTCGCCGGTGTAGGAGTGGATGGTGGTCATCATCCCCTTCTCGATCCCGATCGCATTGTTCAGCACATAGGCCACCGGCGAAAGGCAGTTGGTCGTGCAGGAGGCGTTCGAGACGACGATGTCATCCTTGGTCAGCGTGTTGTGGTTCACGCCATAGACGATGGTCTTGTCCGCACCATCGCCCGGCGCCGAGATCAGCACCCGCTTCGAGCCGTTCTCGAGGTGGGGCAGGCACTTTTCCTTCGAGGTGAAGATGCCAGTGCATTCCATCACGATGTCGACGTCACTCCAGGGCAGGTCCGCCGGGTTCTTTAGCGCGGTGACCCGGATCGGGCCGCGGCCGACGTCAATGGTATCGGCTCCCGTCGTCACGGTGGCCGGGAACTTGCCGTGGACCGAATCGTAACGCAGCAGATGCGCGTTGGTCTCGACAGGTCCGAGGTCGTTGATAGCCACGACCTCGATGTCGGTCCGGCCCGATTCGATGATGGCGCGCAACACGTTGCGCCCGATGCGTCCAAATCCGTTGATGGCAACCTTGACCGCCATGTCTTGTCCTCCGAAGCTAAGGCCCGTGTCCGATAGCGCTAACAAAGACATATCGCCGGGAAATGCAACCGCAGTTTGACGCGGTCAGCGCCAGAATACCACCCATTCGATCAGGTCAAGGAATTTGCGGACAAGAAAGGTCAGCGCAACCCCGTTGTTCAGGGTCAGGTCGGCGATGATGGCGGCCAAAAGGATCAGCCCGATCCAGAGCGCAATGCGGTTGGTCAAGTCGCCCCTCCGAGGGGCTTCCGGCCCCGTTACTGTGCAAGCCGCCCCAGGACGCCGGCCACATCGGCCATCCGGCAGGAGAAGCCCCACTCGTTGTCATACCATGCCAACACGCGAACGGAACGCCCTGCAACCTTGGTCTGGTCCGGCGCGAAGATCGACGACTGCGGCGTGTGATTGAAGTCGATGGACACCTTCGGTTCAGGGTCATAGGCCATGACCATGCCCATGTATCCCGCGCAGGCTTCCCGTACGATTTCGTTAACGTCCGAGACCGTGACAGACTTTTGCGCGATAAAGGTCAGGTCGACGGCGCTGACGTTCGGGGTAGGGACCCGGATCGCCGACCCTTCCAGACGACCGGCCAGTTCCGGAAGAACCTCGCCAATCGCCTTGCCGGCGCCGGTGGAGGTCGGGATCATCGCCATCGCCGCCGACCGCGCGCGGTAAAGGTCCTTGTGGCGGCGGTCCAGCGTCGGCTGGTCGCCGGTATAGGAGTGGATCGTGGTCATGATGCCCGATTCAATCCCGATCGTGTCGTTCAAGACCTTGGCCAGAGGGGCCAGGCAGTTCGTCGTGCAGGAGGCGTTCGAGACGACCTTGTGTTCGGGCAGCAGGCTCCGGTGGTTCACCCCATAGACCACGGTCAGGTCTGCGCGCTTGGCCGGGGCCGAGACGAGCACCCGCTTTGCGCCACGCCCCAGATGGACAGCCGCCTTGTCGCGGTCGTTGAACTTGCCGGTGCATTCCAGCACCACGTCGACGCCCTGCCAGTCCAGCTCTTCGGGGTTGTAGGTCGACATCATCCGGATCGGGCCGCGGCCAAGGTCCAGGCCGCCTTCGGTCACTTTCACGACGCCCGGAAACCGGCCATGAACGCTGTCATAGCGCAGAAGATGCGCGTTGGTTTCGACCGGACCCGTCGCGTTGATCGCCACGACCTGCACATCATTGCGGTTTGACTCCGCAATGTGGGCCAGCGTGCAACGCCCGATGCGGCCAAAGCCGTTGATGCCGACAGTCACGGTCATGATGCAATTCCCTTCCTGGTCCCGGTCGCAGGGATAACGGGTTCATTCCGCGATGCAACAATGAAAGCGGTGCATTATCAACATGTTAGCGCAATCTTTGCCTGTTTGCGCTAACCCCGCACACGGCTTTGCCGAATCCTGCATGCCGCGCTACATCAGGGATTGAAACAGGTGGGGCACTTTGCATGAGCGGACTTCTGGCACTTCTCGACGACGTGGCGGCCATTGCCAAGGTGGCTGCGGCCTCGGTCGACGACATTGCAGCGGCCGCGGCCAAGGCGGGGACCAAGGCGGCAGGCGTGGTCATCGATGATGCCGCCGTCACGCCGAAATATGTCCATGGCTTCGAAGCCGACCGCGAATTGCCGATCATCTGGCGCATCGCACTTGGCTCGCTCAAGAACAAGCTGATCATCCTGTTGCCGGGGCTGCTGGCGCTGGACTATTTCGCGCCCGGGGCGATCACGCCGCTTCTGATGCTGGGCGGGGCCTATCTCTGCTTTGAAGGGGCCGAGAAGCTCGTCCACGCCTTTGCCCCCCATGCCGACCACGAGATCGAGGCGGATTTCGACACCAGGGACCCGGCCCATCTGGAGGAAGAGAAGGTCGCCGGCGCGATCAAGACCGACTTCATCCTGTCGGCCGAGATCATGACAATCGCGCTAGCCACCATCGAAAGCCCGAGCTTCTGGATGCAGGCGATCACTCTGGCGGTCGTCGGCACTTTCATCACCGTCGCGGTCTATGGCGCGGTGGCCCTGATCGTGAAGATGGATGACGTGGGCCTGTACATGGCGGCACGCGGTCGCACCTCAGGGGGCAGGGCACTGGGGCGCGGGCTGGTGCTGGCCATGCCGAAGCTGATGACCTTCCTGTCCACGGTCGGGACAGCGGCCATGCTCTGGGTCGGCGGCAATATCGTGATCCACGGGCTCGAAGTGACACATCTCTGGGAATGGCCCTACCAGACGATCCATCACGTTGCAGAAGCTGTCGCCCATGCCGTGCCCGCGGCGCAGGGCTTCGTGGAATGGGCGGTGACGGCGACGCTGGATGGGATCTTCGGACTGATCCTGGGCGTTCTTCTGATCCCGCTCGCGACGCGGGTGATCGGGCCGCTCTGGGCCAGAATCTTCGGCAAGGTCAGCGCCGGGCATCAGGGCTAGGGGCAAAATCCTTAAGCAAGGATTTTGGCAAATTTCTTGGCCAAGAAATTTGGTCCCTCACCCCGGGGGTTCAACCCCTGCCAAGTCGCAGCGTCAGGGCCGAAACGAGGTCGGTTCGCGTCACGATGCCCACCAGCCGGTCGCCCTCGACCACCACGGGCACGGCTTCGCTCCCTCCGTCCGCGAGCAGCGGCAAGAGCGCGCCGACCGGCGTGTCGGGGCCCACTCTCGCCCCACCGGTTTCCATGATCTCGGCGGCCTTGGGTGGTCGCGCGCGGCGGTCATCGATCAGACGGGCCAGAGTGCTGATCAGACCGTGGTGCTGGCGGAACGCCTCTTCCCGTGCGCGGCGGATGAGGTCGATCTGGAAGATGAGGCCCAAGAGGCGGCCATTCTCGACCACCGGCAGCGAGGTGAACCCGCGGCTGCGGAAGAAATCGGCCACCTGCGAAAGGGGCGCCTCCGGCCCGACCGTGACCAGATCGCGCGACATGATGTCGGCGCAGGTGAAGCCCTCCATCTTCCGGGCAGCTGTCGCCTGCTCCGCTGCCCCCACCAGCCGGGCAAGATCGGCAACGCCCAGGTTGGCGGACTGCCGGTAATCCTCCAGAATCCCTTCCAGCGCCGCCGGATCAAGCCCGATCCGAGCCGCGGGGCTCGGGTCATGCGTGCCGTGACGGCCGGGCGATCCGATCTGACGCAGGGGATAGCTGCGCCCGGCGAGGCGGTTCCAGATCACGCCTGCCGCAACCAGTGCGGCAGAGCCTATGACGATCGTCCCCAGCGCGGTCATCCAGTCGCCCGGCATGTTCATGGCAACCAGGAAGGCAACGGCACCTCCTGGTGGATGCAGCGCCCGCGTCAGCAGCATTGCGGCTATGGCCAGAGCCACGGCCAGCGGCCCGACCCAAGGACCCATGGGCATGGCTTCGGCCAGCCCCAGCGCCACGAGGGCCGATACGGTATTGCCCACCACGACTGACCATGGCTGGGCCAGCGGGCTGTTCGGCGCGGCAAAGACCAGAACCGTCGTTGCCCCAAGCGGTGCAACCAGGCTCCACGCGCCGGTCACGTGCAGGGCAAGCCCTGCGAGTGCGAGACCCAGTGCCGCCCCGAACCCGCCCCGCGCCAGATCCAGCGCTTTGGGTCCGGCCATCGCCGGTCCAAATCCCCGCAATTCCGCCATTGTCCTGCCCTCCGTCGCGGTAAACCCTGTCCTGTCTGGGCGGGAATGAAAAGGCGCCACGTGCGAGGCAACAGGGCCGATGTCTACAACCGACTGAGGGGAAGTCTTAGCCCAGGCTGCGCATTCGCCGCCGGTTCCGCAGGCGGCGGACGCGTGGCGCCAGGAAGAGGATGATCCCGGTTAACCCGAAGACGACCAGGGCCATGGCGGTTATGTCAGCGGCCCAGGTGCCGAAACGGTTGCTCAGCCAGCCACGCACGTGCAGCCTTTTGAAGAGGCTTTCCCAATAGGTCTTCGTCGTCAGGACCTGGCCATCCGGGGCATAAGTGACGCGTCGGAAGTCGGTCTTGATCCAGTAGTGCCCGGTCTTCAGGGCGACGATCACCTGGGTGTCGCCGACATTGAAGATCGCGGCTTCGCGGCCATGATAGCTCGTGTCGGCGTCCACGGTCAGCGGTTGGTCAGGATACAAGCCTTCGGCCAGGGCGCGCGCTGACGCAACGCTCTTGGGTTGCGGATCGGGCCAGGTATCGAACTGCGCCTCATCATAGCCGCCGGAAGACAGGAAGCCCATCACCAGGCCTTCGTGGTTCAGGAAAAGGCCCGTCAGGCCGATGATCACCACCCAGGGCAGGACAATGACCCCGAGCCAACCATGTATCGTCTTGAGAAGCCGCATCCGGGTGCAACGTCCTTCCGTTTCTGTTCAGGCCCGGACACTAGACAGCCACGATGCAGGCGTCTGCCAAAAAGAAAGCGGCGGCCCTAAGCCGCCGCTTAATCCCGTGGCCTAAACCAAAAGTCAGAGCAACGCCTTGACCTTGGAGACCGTCGCCTCGGCAGTGATGCCGAATTCCGCGTAGAGCCGCTCCATCGGGGCCGAAGCGCCGAAGCTCGACATGCCGACGAAATCCGCCTTGGCCTCGCGGCCGCGCTCGCCTAACAGCCAGCGGTCCCAGCCTTGCCGGACCCCCGCCTCGATCGCGACCCGCACCGGCCCCGCCGGAAGGATGCGCTTGCGATAGGCCTCGTCCTGCGCCGCGAAAAGCTCCATCGAGGGCATGGAGACGACGCGCGTGCCGATGCCCTGGGCCTCCAGCGCCTCGCGCGCCTTGAGCGCGATTTCGACCTCGGACCCGGTCGCGATCAGGATCGCCTGACGTTTACCGGTGGCCTCTGCCAGCACATAGGCCCCCTTGGCGACCAGGTTCTGTGTGGTGTGGGCCTTGCGGACGGCGGGCAGGTTCTGGCGGGAAAGGGCCAGGACCGTGGGCCGGGTCTTCTCGGTCAGCGCGATTTCCCAGGCCTCGGCAACCTCGACCAGGTCGGCTGGACGGATGACCAGCGTGTTGGGGGTCGCGCGGCTGATCGCCAGATGTTCGACCGGCTGGTGGGTCGGGCCATCCTCGCCCAGGCCAATCGAGTCATGCGTCATGACATAGACGACCGGGATCCCCATCAGTGCCGAGAGCCGCATCGACGGGCGGGCATAATCGGTGAAGCACATGAAGGTGCCGCCATAGGGCCGCACGCCGCCATGCAACGCCATGCCGTTCATCGCGGCGGCCATCCCGTGTTCACGGATGCCGAAATAGATGTAGCGGCCCTTGCGGTCCTCGGGTGTGAAGACGCCCAGATCGGCGGTCTTGGTATTGTTCGAGCCGGTCAGGTCAGCCGAGCCGCCGATCGTCTCCTGCAGCACCGGGTTCACCGCAGCCAGCACCTTTTCCGACGAGGCGCGGGTGGCGAGCTTCGGCAGGTCGGCCACCGCCTGCTTCTTGACCGCGCGGATCGCGGCGCCGAGCTTGGCCGGGGCCTCCAGCGCGAAGATGCGGGCGAATTCGGCCTGTTTGGCAGGCGACAGCGCCGCGAGACGCGCTTCCCACTCCGCCCGGGCCTTGGCCCCACGGGCGCCAAGCGACTCCCACCATTTCTTGATGTCAGCGGGAACCTCGAACGGACCGCCTTTCCAGCCATAGCCATCCTTTGCGGCCTGCAGCTGGGCCTTGTCGGTCAGCGCGCCGTGGCCCTTGTTGGTGTCCTGCGCGGCGTGGCCAAGCGCGATATGGGTCTTGCAGGCGACCATGGCCGGACGGGGCGATTTCTTCGCCGCCGTCAGCGCGCGGTCGATATCCTCGGGGTCATGCCCGTCGCATTCGAAGACATCCCAGCCCGAAGCCGCAAAGCGCGCCTTCTGGTCGGTCACATCGGCGATCGAGACCTTGCCGTCGATGGTGATGCCGTTGTTGTCCCAAAGCACGATCAGCCGGGAAAGCTGCTGCTTGCCAGCCAGACCGATGGCCTCTTGGCTCACGCCTTCCATCAGGCAGCCGTCGCCCGCGATGACCCAGGTGTAATGGTCCTGGATCTTCGCACCCCAGCGGGCGCGCAGGGATTCTTCGGCAATCGCGAAACCCACGGCGTTGGAAATCCCCTGGCCCAGCGGTCCGGTGGTCGTCTCCACGCCCGCGACATGGCCATATTCCGGATGGCCTGCCGTGATCGCGCCCCACTGGCGGAAACTCTTGATCTGGTCGAGCGTCATGTCGGCATAGCCGGTCAGATGCAGCAGCGAATAGATCAGCATAGAGCCATGCCCGGCCGACAGGATGAACCGGTCGCGGTCGGCCCAGCGGGGGGCCTTGGGGTCAAACTTCAGGTGCTTTTCAAACAGCACCGTCGCCACATCGGCCATGCCCATCGGCATCCCGGAATGGCCCGAATTCGCGGCGGCGACCGCATCCAGCGTCAGCGCGCGGATCGCGGTGGCGCGCATCCAGTGGTCGGGGTGCTTTTTGCGCAGGGTCTCGATATCCAAGGCGGCATTCCTTCGGGCTGAGCGTGGGTCCGGACTTGGCATGCCTCCTAACCAGCGATACCGGCAAGATCAAGCTCGCTCCCCAAGGCCTTGGGAAGAAAGGCCCGTCGCCTTTCCCGGGTTTCGCGCTAAGATCGGTTTCCACCGGGGCAGGGGCGATTCGTCGGCTTCCGGGCGGCGAAAGGCCTGGGACAGGGCCTGAAGACACAGGGGTAAGGGATGCAAGAAATCACCGAGCTTGAAAAGCGGATCACGGCTGCCCTCGAACGGATCGGCAAGGGCGTGGACCGTTTGTCGAGCCAGGCCAGACCGGCCGCTCCGTCCCCTGCGGCGCCACCTCTGTCCGATGCGGCCCTGCGCGCGCAGCTTGAGGAAGAGAAGTCGCTGACCGCCCAGTTGCAGGCCCGGCTTCGCGCCGCGCGTGAGCGTGAGGCCAAGGGGGACCTGCAGGAAAAGGTCGACCGGCTGACACGGGAGCTTGATGTCCAGGGTCTGGAATTGCAGCGGATGCGGCGGGTTAATGCGTCACTGCGCGAGCAGCTTGAGGCGCTGCGCACCGCCCAAGCCACCGGGGTGACCGAGCCGCATCTGATCAACAAGTCGCTCATGGCCGAACTGGACGCGCTCCGCGCCATGCGCCTGACCGAAGTGGCCGAGATGGACGAGATCCTCGCGGCACTCGAACCCCATCTGACGGAGGCCGGACATGCCTGAACTTGAAGTCACGATCGGCGGGCGGCCGTTCCAGGTGTCCTGTCAGCCGGGAGAAGAGCATTTCCTGCGGTCGGCTGCGGGGATGCTGGACGCCGAGGCCACACCGATCATCGCCCAGATGGGCCGTCTGCCGGAAGCAAAGCTGCTCTTGATGGCGGGGCTGATGCTGGCCGACAAGACCGCAGCGGTGGAAGACGAGTTGCGCGTCCTGCGCGCCCGCGTGGCCGAGCTTGAAGCCCGCCCTGTCGCCACCCGCGATGTGGCCGTGATCCCTGCCCAGGTGAACGAGACCCTGGCCGAGATCGCCGCCCGCGCCGAAGCGATGGCTGCACGGGTGGAGGAGCAGCTCCGGGCATGATCCTGCGCGCTGGGTTTTGCCTTCTTGCCTTGGCCTTACCCGCCGTGGCGCAGTCCTATGCGACCCGCACCTATCTTTGCGACCGCGGGGTCGAGGTGCCTGCAACCTATGTCGTCGGCCCTGACTACGACCTGGTTGTCATAAACGTGGACGGCCGCCAGGTGACCCTGGTCAGCGAACCCGCTGCCTCTGGCGCACGCTACAGTTGGCCATCGGATGGGTCGGTCTATGTCTGGTGGTCCAAAGAGGATGGCGCGACGCTGCTCTGGAAGACACCCCAGGGCGAGACGCCGCTTTTGACCTGCACGATCCCCTGAGACACCTGACCCCGGGGGGCGAACCCGCCGCCGCCCCGGTCCTTTACGCCCGTCAGGCGTTGGCTTCGCGGATCTTCTCGGCTGCGGCCTTGTCGAAGGCCACGCCCTTCGTCTCCAGAAGCTGGTCCAACTCGCCGGAAAGCGTCATCTCGGTCACGATATCGCAGCCGCCGACGAATTCGCCCTTCACATACAACTGCGGGATCGTCGGCCAGTCGCTGAAGTCCTTGATACCCTGGCGAATTTCCGGGTCGGCCAGAACGTTCACGTCCTGAAACTCCACACCCATGAAATTCAGGACCCCCGCCACGCGGCTGGAAAACCCGCATTGCGGCATCATCTTGGTGCCCTTCATGAAAAGAACCACATCGTTCTTTTCGATCGTCTCGCGGATCTGATCCTGTGCGCTCATCGCCCGTTCTTCCTTTTCCATCTGCGGAATTCCCACTTCCGGGTAACCCGCCAGTGTCTTGGCCCATATTTCAACAGTGGCCAGTTGCTTGCAACCGCAACAAGGGCATAGACCACCAGCAATCCGACCATCCAAGGCCCGATCCCTGGCACCCGCTCCATGAGCCAGGCTGCGAACCCAGGGTCCACTGCTATCTCTGATTGTTCCGCGACGCCAGATAGGCCGCCATGCGCCGCTCCGATTCCAGGGTCGCCGCGCGGCGTTTCTCGAATTCTTCGTCCACAGGTTCGGGCGCGCCACGCTTGCGCTTTGCGCGCGCCTTCAGAACCGTCGCCAAACCGACCAGCGGCAGAACCGCCGTAACCAACCCGCCCAAACCAGCCCCTGTAGGCATCGCGTGTTTTCCCGTTACCGTTACACCATTCCGAGGTCTCGCCCCACCACATAGGAAGCGGCAACTATTCCGACAAGGATCATCACCAGAAACGGCAGTCGCAGACCGGGCCGGTCGGCCACAAGTCGTGGCAGGCGCGCCAGGGCGACCAACAGCAGGACAAGGATCAGCCCATGAATGGCCACCGTAAAGGTCACATACCAGTCGGGCTCGGCTTCGACGATTTCGCCGGGCTCTGGCCGGTCCAGCCATTCCAGCCCGGCAACAACAACCGAGGCAACCGACATCACGACGGCCCCGATCCTTTCCTGCTTTGCTTGATCGGCGGCCATGTGTCTCTCCCTTAATCTGGGGCTTTGGTGGTCAGTGCCAACGCGTGGAGTGCGCCGTTGGGGCCGTCCATCTTGCCTTTCAGCGCGGCATAGACCGCCCGCTGCTGCTGGACGCGGTTCAATCCCTTGAAGGATTCGTCGATCACCTCGGCCGCGAAATGCGCGCCGTCGTCGCCCTGCACGCTGATCTTGGCGTTGGGAAAGCTTTCCCGGATCAGGGCTTCGATGTCACGGGCTTCGATGGGCATGTTCGTCTCCTGCTTGGAGTACAAACCTAGGCCTGTGGCCGGACCGGTTCAAGGGATTCCCATTCGGATCGCAACAGGCCCATCAGCACCAGATCAACAGCGCGGCCCAATGCCGGGCGGTACCAATGCGCCCGAAGTCGGCCTTCCTCGCGAAAGCCCGCGCGGGTGTATACGCGGATCGCGCGCGGGTTTTCGGCGCTGGCGTCCAGCCACAGCCGCTGCGCCTGCAAGTCCCGAAAGGCAAAATCGACCAAGGCGCCAAAGAAGGCCAGGCCGTTGCCGCCCCCGGCCTGATCGATCGCGATCCGGAAGAGTTCCACGATCCCGCCGGGCTCGCCGATCCCGTGGTAGATCGCGAAACCCTTGGACCCTTGCGCCTCCCAGATCATCACCCGATCTGCCGGGCTGTCGCTCCAGGCCTGAAGCTCCGCTGCCGACGCGTCGCCAATGAAGGCCGCGTAGTCTGGCCGCGTGGTGAGGCTGCGGATGAAAGGGAAATCCGCCGCTGTCGCCGGTCGCAGCATCAGACCCCGACCGCCGCCGCAAAGGCCGAACGATAAAGGGCCGAGAGGTCTGAGAGTGCCGCGCTCTCAGTGCCGAAGGTCAACTTGTCGCCGCCGAACTTGCCGACCTGAGCGACCTTGACCCCGCCCGCCGCCGCCATGAAGGCCGCGAGGTCATCGGCCCGGATCGCCACCAGATAGCGGGCCTGATCCTCGCCGAAGAGCTGGCCGATCTCGCCGGACTTGAGCGAAAGCCCCAGCCCCGCGCCTTCGGCCATGCGGAAAGCAGCCAGCGCCAGACCGCCGTCGCCAAGGTCGCGGGCGGCATGAATGCGCTTGCGGTTGGCCAAAAGCGCCTTGGCGGCATTGGCCTCCATCGACAGGTCGACCGGCGGCGGATCGCCCGCTTCGATGCCGAAAGCCTCGGCCAGCAAAGCCGATTGCCCCAGATGCCCGCGCGTCTCACCGATCACAACCGCGATGTCGCCGTCCTGCGGCTGACCGGCGATCAGATCGCCCGCCTGCATGATCCCGACCGCGCCGATGGTGGGCGTCGGCAGGATCGGCTGGCCATCGGTTTCGTTGTAAAGCGAGACGTTGCCCGAGACGATCGGCATGTCCAGCGCCTTGACCGCCGCCCCGATCCCTTCCAGCGCGCCAACGAACTGGCCCATGATTTCGGGCTTTTCCGGGTTGCCGAAGTTCAGGTTGTCGGTGGTGGCCAAGGGCCGCGCGCCGACCGCAATCAGGTTCCGGTAGGCTTCCGCCACCGCCTGCTTGCCGCCTTCGAACGGGTTCGCCTTCACATAGCGCGGCGTGACGTTCGAGGTGAAAGCGAGGAGCTTGCCCGTCCCATGCACCCGCACAACACCCGCACCGGCACCTGGTGCGACCACCGTGTCGGCACCGACCTGACTGTCGTACTGCTCATAGACCCAGGCCTTGTGCGCATAGCTGGGCGACCCGATCAGCGCCTTCAGTGCGGCAATCGGAGTGATTGCCGGAACCTGCGGCAAGGGCGCAGGGGCGGGGGAGGGCACGTGCGGGCGGTCATATTCCGGAGCGCTGGAGGACAGCTTCGACAGCGGGATATCCGCCTTCACCTCATTGCCATGCAGGATCAGGAAGCGGTCTTCCGGGATCGTCTCGCCGACGATGGCAAAGTCCAGATCCCACTTCACGAAGATCGCCCGGGCCTCGGCCTCCATCTCGGGCTTCAGCACCATGAGCATCCGCTCCTGGCTTTCCGACAACATCATCTCATAGGCGGTCATGTTGGTTTCACGCTGCGGCACGTCGTCGAGCTGCAGCTTGATCCCGAGGCCGCCCTTGTCGCCCATTTCCACCGCGCTGCAGGTCAAACCCGCCGCGCCCATGTCCTGGATCGAGATAACGGCGCCGCTCGCCATCAGCTCAAGGCAGGCTTCCAACAGGCGCTTCTCGGTGAAGGGGTCGCCGACCTGAACCGTGGGGCGCTTCTCCTCGATCGTGTCATCGAACTCGGCACTGGCCATGGTCGCCCCGCCCACGCCATCGCGTCCGGTCTTGGCTCCCAGATACACAACCGGCATGCCGACACCGGATGCGGCCGAGTAGAAGATCTTGTCCATATCCGCCAAGCCCGCCGCAAAGGCATTGACCAGGCAGTTGCCGTTGTAGCTGCGGTGAAAGCGTACTTCGCCTCCCACCGTCGGCACACCGAAGGCATTGCCGTAGGACCCCACGCCCTCGACCACGCCTTTGACCAGATGCGCCGTCTTCGGATGCGAAGGCAGGCCGAAGGACAAGGCATTCATTGCCGCGATCGGCCGCGCACCCATGGTGAAGACGTCCCGCAGGATGCCGCCCACGCCGGTCGCCGCGCCCTGATGCGGCTCGATGTAGGAGGGGTGGTTGTGGCTCTCCATTTTGAAGATCACCGCCTGCCCGTCACCGATATCCACGACCCCGGCATTTTCGCCCGGCCCACAGATGACTTGCGGCCCCGTCGTGGGCAGCTTCTTCAGATGGATCTTCGACGACTTGTAGGAACAATGCTCGTTCCACATCGCAGAGAAGATGCCCAGTTCCGTAAAGCTTGGTTGCCGTCCCAGAATGCCCAAAAGCCGCTCCCATTCGTCGGGCTTGATTCCGTGGGCAGCGATCAGCTCGGGCGTGATGGCGGGCTCGGTCATGGCATCCCCTCTGGCGACGTGGCCCGCCTCATAAGGGAAAGGCGGGGGAAGGGCAAACCGGAGCCGAGGCGTAAGACGCAAAATTTTGCAGGAAATTTTTTGGGGCCAGTGGAAAGCGATGTCGAAAACCAAGCCTCGGGCGCGTCCTTGGTTTAGGATCACGGGCAATTCCGTCCGGATCGGACCTGAAAGGACCAACCATGAAATACCTTCTGACCCTTTACGCAGCCCCGGACGCCGAACCTGCCCCCGGCACGCCTGAGTTCGACGCAATGATGGGCGAATACTTTAGCCTCGATCAGCGTGCCGGCCATATTGCAACCTTCCTGTCGGGTGAGGGGCTGCAGGGCGTCGAGACTGCCACGACGCTGCGCAAGCGTAATGGCAAGGTCGAGACCATGGACGGCCCCTTCGCCGAAACCCGGGAACACCTGGGCGGCTTCTACCTGATCGATGCACCTGACCTCGATGCCGCCTTGCGCTATGCGGCTGAAATCCCGGCGGCCCGCTACGGCTCGGTCGAAGTGCGTCCGGTGATGGAGTACTGATGCCGAACGAGGAGCTGTCACAGGTGCTGCGGGCGGACCGGGGGCGGCTTCTGGCCGCTCTCATCGCCCGCACAGGCGATTTCCAGCGCGCCGAAGATGCGCTGCAGGAGGCGGCAGCCTCGGCTCTGGCGCACTGGGGCCGCTCTGGAGTTCCCGACAATCCCACGGCCTGGCTGCTGCGGGCGGGCTTGCGCAAGGCGATCGACGCTTTCCGTCGCGACCGCGCGGCCAGTCGGCACCAGGCCGCGATGGAGGTTCTTGCGATGGAGGAAGCCGCGGAGCCAGACCCTCAGATGATCGCGGATGAGCGGTTGCGCCTGATCTTCACCTGCTGTCACCCCGCGCTCGAGGAAAAGTCCCGTATTGCCCTCACGCTTCGCAGCCTTTGCGATCTGTCGACCGGCCAGGTCGCGGCTGTGTTTCTGGACAGCGACACGACGATGGGTCAGCGGCTGTCCCGCGCCAAGGCCAAGATTGCGGGCGCCGGCATCCCTTTCGCCATACCGGGGCCGGAAGACTGGCCTGAAAGACTGAACTCGGTCCTGACCACGGTCTATTTGATCTACACGGCAGGCTACGCCCAGGCACCCGGGGCCGCGCTGTGTGACGAGGCGATCTTCCTTGCCCGTCTTCTGCATCAGTTGGCGCCATGCCAGTCCGAGGTCGAGGGCTGTCTTGCGCTGCTTCTCCTGACCCAGGCAAGGGCGGCGGCCCGGATATCAGCTTCGGGTGCAACTCAACCGCCCTCAAGGCAGGACCGCAGCTTGTGGGACCACGTCGCGCTGGCCGAGGGGTTGGCCCTGCTGGACCAGGCTGTAAGCCGCCGCGCGCCCGGGCCCTTCCAGATCAAGGCGGCGATTGCCGCCTTGCACAGCGCCAAGGACGGTCCCGACTGGCCGCAGATCGCGGCGCTTTATCAAAAGTTGCTTGATTTCGAGCCGACGCCCGTCGTCCGGCTGAACCGGGCCGTCGCCCTGGCCGAAGCCGGTCATCCTGCTGTCGCTCTGGAAAGTCTTGCCGACCTGGCCGAGCCGCTGGCCGATTACCAGCCCTTCCACGCCGCGAGGGCCGATCTTCTGGCCCGCACCGGCGAAACGGCCCTTGCCGCCAAGGCCTATGCCCGGGCGATCGCAATGGCCGTCTCACCCGCGGATCGGGCCTTCCTGCAAGCCCGCCTTCAGGCGTTGCGGTAAAAAAAGGCCGAGCATTACGCTCGGCCAAGTCCAACAGGGAGGTACGAAGGGGCGAGAGCACGCTCATCACCGCTTCGAGGGTTCAATTAGTGCCGCATGCTTGCGCAAACAAGTCAGGAATGCCCGCCGTTTGGGCAATGCCGCTATGCAAATGCTGCATAGCAGCAATCAGGCGGCGGCGTCTTCGGCCTGGCGGCGGCGGAAAGCCATGATTTCCTCGGTCACGAAATCCCGGAAGGCGGCGACCCGTTTGGAATGGCGCAGCTCCTCGGGATAGGCCAGAAAGACCGGCACTTCGCCGCTTTGCACATCGGGCAAGACACGGACAAGATTGGGAAAGTCGTCGGTCAGATAGTCCGGCAGCACCCCGATCCCGAGATGGTTCAAGACCGCCTGCAGCACCCCGAAGTAGTTGTTCACCGTCAGGGTCGACGGGATGTCATGCGTCATGAGTTCAGCGACCAGGTTCGCCCCTGCGGCCACCTGCGGCGTGCCTGCATGCTGTGCGATCAGCCGGTGCGAACTGAAATCATCCATCGACTCGGGCGTGCCATGCGCCGCCAGGTATTCGGGCGTCGCAAAGAGCTGCATCTTGATATTCATCAGCCGCTTTCGGATCAGGTCGGCCTGGGAGGGCTCTTTCATCCGGATCGCCACATCGGCCTCGCGCATCGGCAGGTCAAGGACCCGCTCTTCCAGCATCAGGTCGATCTTCAGGGCCGGGTATTTCTCATAAAGACGTGCCAGACGCGGGGCGAGCCAGAGCGTCCCGAACCCCGTGGTCGTCGTCACCCGCAGCTCACCAAAAACCTCGTCCTCGCTGTCCCGGATCCGCGCCGCCGTCGCATCCAGCCGCCGCACCATCTGCTGGGTGGCGTCATAGAGAAGCTCGCCCTGCTCCGTCAGGATCAGGCCCCGCGCATGGCGGTGGAAGAGGGTCACCGACAGGCTCTCCTCCAGCGCGCGGATCTGGCGGCTCACGGCTGACTGGGAAAGATGCAGGACATCGCCCGCATGGGTCAGGCTGCCCTTCTCCGCCACCGCGTGAAAGATCCTCAGCTTGTCCCAATCCATGACCCACCTCTTCGAAAACGCCGGCACACTAACATGCCAGACCCTAGATAGGGAAACGCGATCACATGTAAACCCGGGCCTTCCTGACCTCTGCCACTTCCCGCCGTGCAAGCTTGGCCCTTTCACCCCTTGCGGCTCCGGCCTATGATCGGCCAAAGGGCAGGGCAGCGCGCGAAACGCGTCTATCGAAAGGCACGAGGCATGGCGGTTGGGATCTTCGATTCGGGCCTTGGCGGGCTTACTGTTCTGGATGCGGTAACAAAGCGCCTACCTGACGTCCCATTCGTCTATTTTGGCGACAATGCCCATGCCCCCTATGGGGTCCGCACTGCAGATGACATCTTCAACCTGACCTGTGCCGCAGTCGAACGGCTCTGGGCCGAGGGCTGCGACCTCGTCATCCTCGCCTGCAACACCGCCTCGGCCGCCGCGCTCAAGCGGATGCAGGAAACCTGGGTCCCCTCGGACAAGCGCGTCCTTGGCGTCTTCGTCCCGTTGATCGAGGCGCTGACCGAACGCCAATGGGGCGACAACTCGCCGCCCCGCGAAGTGGCGGTGAAGCATGTGGCTCTGTTCGCGACCCCCGCCACCGTCGCCTCCCGCGCTTTCCAGCGCGAGCTTGCCTTCCGCGCCATCGGTGTCGACGTCGAAGCCCAGCCCTGCGGCGGCGTCGTCGATGCGATCGAACAGGGCGACGAGATCCTGGCCGAAGCCCTTGTCCGCAGCCATGTCGAGGCGCTGAAACGCCGGATGCCCAACCCCGAAGCGGCGATCCTCGGCTGTACCCATTACCCCTTGATGGAAAAGGTTTTCCAGGATGCGCTCGGGGCCGGGGTGAAGGTCTATTCCCAGGCCAATCTGGTGGCCGAAAGCCTCGCCGACTATCTCCAGCGCCGCCCGCAGTTCCTTGGTGCTGGCACCAAGTCGAAATTCCTGACCACCGGCGACCCGGCTGGGGTGTCGAACAAGGCGACCCAAATCCTGCGCCGAAAGATCAGCTTCGAAGCCGCGTGATGGCTGTTTTGCTTTCCGATTGGCGGGCCGCGCGCCTAGCCGCCCTTGCCGCCCCTGACGGCTGGCTGAACCTTGTTGCCCGGATCGAGCTCGCCCCTGGGAGCCATCTGGTGGGACGAGAGCAGGCCATTGCCTTGCCCTCCGGTCCGGACCTTCTAGGCACCCTGACACTTGGCCCCGACGGTGCAAGCTTCGCCCGGCCAGGCGCGCCGCCGCAGCCCTTTGTCCCGGTCCAGGATGCCTTCCCGCAACTTCTGGTCGATCCGTTCCTGCTTGAGATTCACACCGTCGACGGAAGACCGGCCCTGCGCGTTCGGGACCTGACCCTGCGACCAACCGTGCAGCTACGCTATTTCCCGGAAGACCCGGCTTGGATCATCCGCGCTGATTGGGCAAGCTTTGCCCCGGAAGCCGCTGAAATCAAAATGAAAGACGGCTCTACCGCCGCTGTGACCCTGACCCATCGCGCAACCTTTCAACACAAGGGCAAGACGGTCACGCTCACGCCCACGCACTGGAAATCCGGCAAGCCGATGTTTGTCTTCCGCGATGCCACGGCTGGGGAGACCTATCCCGCCTGCCGCTTCCTGATTGGCGAGGAAATCGAGGGCGACAAGATCACGCTCGACTTCAACCGTGCCTTTACGCCGCCTTGCGGCTTTACCGATTTCGCGATCTGCCCGTTGCCGCCGCCCGGCAACCTTCTCCCGTTCCGGATCGAGGCGGGCGAGCTGACCCCTTAAGCCTGGGTTCACTCCAACGGTGACCTATCCGCGCATTGCGCCGTATGCATAGCGATAGGCCAGCGCCACACCCCCCGCGCCACCGACGACATTGCCCAGGGTCACCCAAAGAAGGTTACCGAACACCCCCGCCAGGCTTGCTTCCGACCCGGCCCAAAGGCCCGCGGGGAACAGGAACATGTTGGCCACAGAATGTTCCAGCCCCAGCGCGACGAAGGCCGTCACCGGCCAGAACACGCCAAGGATCTTGTCCGTAGCGGTCCGCGCCGCAAAGCTCAGCCACACGGCTAGGCACACGAGCGCATTGCACAAGGCCCCGCGCACGAAGGCCTCGACCGGTTCAAGCGCGGCCTTTGTGGTCGCTGCTTTCGCGGCCGTCGCCCCCATCGGGCCGTCCAACAGCCCTGAAAGCCCGAAGGCCACGGCCAGGCCGACAGCACCAACCACGTTTCCAAGGTAGACAATACCCCAGTTTCGCAGCAGGGCGCCCAAGGTGATCCGCCGGTCGACCGCTGCCATGACCATAAGCGCGTTGCCGGTGAAAAGCTCGGCGCCGCCGACGACCACAAGGATCAGCCCCAGCGCGAAGACCGCGCCGCCCAGCACCCGATGCGGCCCGAATGTCGCATCGGCTCCCGCCATCGCCAAACACCAGAAGGCCGCCCCAAAGCCGATGAAGGCTCCCGCCAGCAGGGCCAGCGTGGCCATCCGATGCAAGGGCAGCGCCGCCTTTGCGACCCCGGCCGTTTCGATCAGCGCCGCGATCTCGGCGGGCTTGTAGGCATCATGGTGTTCCGCTGGCATGTCGACCTCCGCATTGGCAGCAGCATAGCCACTTGCGGCCCCCGTCAAAGCGAAAAGGCACGCGCTGCGGCGTGCCTTTTCATGCTTTCCGGTTTCTGAACGTCCGCAGGCAACCCATTGATAAGGCAGGGGTGCCCGAAGTGCTGACGCGTGGACAGATCAGTCTTTCGCGCGCTCGACATAGCTGTCGTCATCCGTATTGATGACGATCCGGGTTCCCGCCCCGATATGCGGCGGCACCATGATCCGGACGCCGATGTCGGTCATTGCCGGCTTGTAGGAGGACGAGGCCGTCTGCCCCTTGGTGACCGGCTCGGTTTCGACGATCTCGACGGTGATCTTCTGCGGGACTTCCATCGCGATCGGAACGCCGTCAAAGGTCTTCACGTAGCAGCGCATCCCTTCCTGAAGGTAGGGCTTGTTCGCGCCGAGGATATCTTCGGTCACAACGACCTGCTCGTAGGTCGTCGGTTCCATGAAGTGGAAGCCCTCGCCGTCCTCGTAGAGGAAATCGTATTCCCGCTCGTCCACGGTGGCCTTTTCGACCATCTCGGTGGTCCGCCAGCGCTCGCTGACCTTCACCCCGTCCGAAATGCGGCGCATGTCGACGCTGGTGGTGGGCGTACCCTTGCCGGGATGGAAGTTCGAGGCGGTGAGCACGACATAGAGCCGGCCGTCCATTTCGACGACATTGCCCTTGCGGAGGCTGGAGGCGATGACTTTCACGGGTTGGTCCTTGTTATCCGGGGGCCGGTCCCCTAGACCGGCGTCGCCGCGCGGCCTAACCCATCCCGACCGGAATTTCCAGATGAATCCCGCATCCCCCTGGTGGAGCCCCTCACGCCATGCCGACCGTCGGCTGCTGCTTCTGACCCGCAACCGGATCCAGGCCGCATTCCGATCCTGGCTTGCGGGGGAGGGGTTCACCGAAGTTGACCCCGCGGCGCTGGCGATCTCTCCGGGGAACGAGGCCCACCTGCACGGCTTCGCGACCCAGGCGATCGGCAATGATGGGGTGCCCGAGCCCCGGTATCTTCACACCTCGCCTGAGTTTGCGATGAAGAAGCTGCTGGCGGCTGGAGAGACGAGGATCCATGCCTTCTCTCATGTCTGGCGGAACCGGGAGCGGGGGCCGCTGCACTCGCCTGAGTTCACGATGCTGGAATGGTATCGGGTGGGGCAGGGTTACGAGGTTCTCATGCAGGACACGGTGACCTTCCTGCGGTTGGCTGCGAGCGAGGCTGGGGCTTCTGTCTTGCGTTTCCGGGAGCGGACCTGCGACCCCTTTGCCGCGCCGGATCGGCTGCCCGTGGCCGAGGCTTTCGAAATGCATGCGGGCGTGGACCTGATGGGGTCGATCCGGGGCGACGGGACGACCGATGCAGCCGCTCTTGGAGCCGAGCTGGACCGGATCGGGCTGCGGCGGGCCCCGGACGACACCTGGTCGGACATGCTGAGCCGGGTCCTGTCGGAGAGGGTTGAACCGAAGCTGGGGGGGGGTCGCGTGACGATCCTGGACCACTACCCGGCGGCGGAGGCGGCCCTGGCGCGGCGGGTGCCCGGGGACGCGCGGGTCGCGGAGCGGTTCGAGGTCTATGCCTGCGGGGTGGAGCTGGCGAACGGCTTCGGAGAGCTGACCGACGCGGGCGAGCAGCGGCGGCGGTTTCAGGCCGAGATGGCGGAGAAGGCGCGGGTCTATGGGGAGAGCTATCCCCTGGACGAGGACTTCCTGGCGGCGCTGGAAGGGATGCCTGCGGCGGCCGGGATCGCGATGGGCTTCGATCGGGTGGTGATGCTGGCCACGGGGGCGCCGCGGGTCGAGGAAGTGATGTGGACGCCGGTGCCGTGATCTGTCCACAGTGGAAATTTTCAGATTATGTAATGATATCATGTGATTGCTTGTGGAGATTTACCGGCTCTTAAGGATTGGGACGGTTGTCCCCTCGAGGGAAATCGGGTCGCTGCCGCTTTGGCGTGGTGAGCAGTCGGACGCGGCGGGCCTGGCTGCAGCGGGACGGGGCCTCCGGCGGGGATATTTGGGCAAAGATGAAAGGCGATGCCGGAATTGTGCCGGTCACATTCCGCAGCCTTGCATTGAGACGCGGCACGGCGCAAAGAGGGCGCGTTTCGGTTTCGGGAGCACGTCATGACCCATCGCATCGCCATTCTTGGAGCCTCGGGCTATACGGGGGCCGAGCTTGTCCGCCTGATTGCGACGCATCCGTCGATGCGCATTGTGGCGCTGTCGGCCGACCGCAAGGCGGGGATGGCCATGGCGGAGGTGTTTCCCTTCCTGCGCCATCTGGACCTGCCGAAGCTGGTGAAGATCGACGAGATCGACTTCTCCAACGTTGACCTGTGCTTCTGCGCGCTTCCTCATGCAACCACGCAGGAGGTGATCGCCCGGCTGCCGCGCGATCTGAAGATCGTTGACCTCAGCGCCGACTTCCGGCTTCGCGACCCTGCGGAGTACGAGAAGTGGTACGGCCAGCCTCATGCGGCGGTCGATCTGCAAAAAGAAGCGGTCTATGGGCTGACCGAATTCTACCGCGACGAAATCCGTTCGGCGCGGCTGGTGGCCGGGACGGGCTGCAATGCGGCGACGGGGCAGTTTGCCCTGCGGCCGCTGATCGCGGCGGCTTGCATCGACCTCGATGATATCCTGATCGACCTCAAGGCCGGGGTCTCGGGCGCGGGGCGGAGCCTAAAGGAAAACCTGCTGCATGCCGAACTGTCCGGCGGCACGCATAGCTATTCCGCCGGCGGCAAGCATCGGCATCTGGGCGAGTTTGACCAGGAGTTCTCGAAAGTCGCGGGGCGGCCGGTCCGGGTGCAGTTCACCCCGCATCTTCTGCCGATGAACCGGGGGATCCTTGCCACGGTCTATTTGAAGGGCGATGCGAAGATCGTTCATCAGGTGCTTGAAAAGGCTTATGAAAAGGAGCCCTTCCTGAAGGTTCTTCCCTATGGCTCTCTGCCTTCGACGCGCGACATCGCCGGTTCGAACTTTTGCCATCTGGGCGTGATCGGCGACCGCATCCCGGGCCGGGCGGTGGTGGTTGCGGTTCTGGACAACCTGACCAAGGGTTCTTCGGGCCAGGCGATCCAGAACGCGAACCTGATGCTGGGTCTTCCCGAGACGGAAGGGCTGATGCTGGCGCCAGTCTTCCCTTGATCAAGGTCAAGATGTCCCCATCTTGAGCATGCTAGTGGAGCGGCACGGCGGAGAAAGCGAAAGATGGCGGGCAAGCAGGAATTCCGGGGTCTGAAGGGGCTGAAGAAGCAGCGCCGCATCCAGATCATCGCGCTGGCGGTCGTGGCGCTGGTCGGGGCGACGGCGCTGATCGGCTATGCGATGCGCGACGGGATCAACTTCTTCCGCAGTCCCAGCCAGGTCATGTCCGAGCCGCCGGCCTTGGGCGAGACCTTCCGCATCGGCGGGCTGGTCGTGGAAGGGTCGATCAAGCGGGGCGAGGGGACCGACGTCACCTTTGCCGTGACCGACACCAATGCGACAGTCCCGGTCCGGTATTCCGGCATTCTGCCCGATCTCTTTTCCGAAGGTCAGGGCATGATTGCCCTTGGCCGGATGGAGGGCGAGGTTTTCGTTGCCACTGAAGTGCTGGCCAAGCATGACGAGACCTATATGCCCAAGGAAGTCATGGATGCGCTGAAGGAACAGGGCGTCTACAAGAAGCCGGAAAGCTGAGCGCGCGCTGTGGCAGGGCGGCGTTAATGCCGCTTTGCGAGCTTTCCCCCGATGCCAAGGGGGGTGCCCATGCCGGATGTCCGCGAGATTGCCACGGAAATCGTCGCCCGTGAGGGTGGGTTCGTCAACGACCCGGATGATCCGGGCGGGGCTACGAACCATGGGGTGACCATTCACACTCTGCGACGTCTTGGGATCGACGTGAACCGGGACACGCGGATAGATGTGGCCGATGTGAGGGCGCTGACCCGGGCGCAGGCGGTCGAGATCTACCTTGAGCATTATTACAAGGCGCCGGGGATCGCGGCTCTGCCGGAGGCTTTGCAGGCCTCGGTCTTCGACATGTATGTGAATGCGGGCGGCAATGCGGTGAAGATCCTGCAGCGCCTGCTGACCGACATGGGGTTCTCCTGCGATCCGGATGGCGAGATCGGGCCTGCGACGATCCGGGCGGCGCAGATGGCCTATGAGGCGGCGCCCTCGCACCTGGCGGATGCCTATGGGATCGCGCGGCGGAATTACTACTACGCTTTGGCCGACAGGCGCCCGGCCAGCCGGAAGTTTGCCCGGGCCCGGGATGGCGGCAAGGGTGGCTGGATCAAGCGGGCTGAGGAGTTCATCGCGCCGAAGTACCATCTGACGGCGGCCCAGCATGCGGCGCGGGTGGCGACATGGGGGTGACGCCATGAGCATCGTGGGCAAGCTGATCGGGGGCCCGGGCGCGGTGACGGCCCTGGGCGAGGCGGCGAAGGGGGTGGCGGAGGTCTTCGTGCCCTCGGCCACCAAGCGGATGGAGCTTTCGGCCGAAGCGCAGATGGCGGCGCTGCAGCAGCTGGGGGAGGAATACCAGCACCCGGCGCTGAGCTGGTTCGACCGGATGGTGAACGGGTTGAACCGTTTGCCCCGTCCGATGCTGGCCTTCGGGACATTGGGGCTTTTCACCTATGCGATGGTGGACCCCGAGGCCTTTGCGCACCGGATGGTCGGGCTGAACGCGGTGCCGGAGCCCTTGTGGTGGCTTTTGGGGGCGATCGTGGCCTTTTACTTCGGGGCGCGCGAGACGCATTATTTCCGCAACCGAACGGTGGTTTCGCCTTATGCGGCGGCTTCGGGGGCGGCGGCGGAGGAGAACGCGGCACTGGAGGAGTGGCGGCAGCGGTGATCGCCCGCCATATCCTTGACCTCTGAGCGGGCCTCTGGCATGGCCTTGGGCATCAGAGGATGTGATCAAATGAACCTGTTCGCCGATATCCGTGAGCTTGTCGTTGCCGAGCTTGAGGCCCTGATGGCCGCGGGCGCGCTGCCCAAGGGCCTGGACCTTTCCGCTGTTGCGGTCGAGCCGCCGCGGGATGCGGGGCATGGCGACATGGCGACCAATGCGGCCATGGTGCTGGCAAAGCCGGCGGGAATGCAGCCCCGGGCGATCGCGGATCTGCTTGCCGTGAAGCTTATGGAGGACCCGCGCGTGGCCGGGGCGGACGTGGCGGGGCCGGGGTTCCTGAACCTGCGGCTTGAGCCTGTGGCGTGGCAGGGGCTGGTCCGTGCAGTTCTGGTACAGGGGGCCGATTTTGGCCGCTCGACGCTTGGCCAGGGGCGCCGCGTGAACGTGGAATTCGTCAGCGCCAACCCGACGGGGCCGATGCATGTGGCCCATGCGCGGGGCGCAGTCGTCGGGGACGCGCTGGCCGCGCTTCTGGCCTTTGCGGGTTATGCGGTCACCCGCGAATACTACATCAATGACGGAGGCGGGCAGGT
The DNA here is from genome assembly GCA_016792685.1 of Tabrizicola sp. GTDB lineage: Bacteria > Pseudomonadota > Alphaproteobacteria > Rhodobacterales > Rhodobacteraceae > Tabrizicola. The sequence continues at coordinate 29,777 of JAEULQ010000003.1, forward strand.
CGATGTGCTGGCGCGCTCGGCCTTTGAACGCTACCGCGAGGCCCATGGTCTGAGCCCGGAAATCGCCGAGGGGCTTTACCCGGGCGATTACCTCATTCCGGTGGGTGAGGCGCTGAAGGCCAAGTATGGCGACAGCCTGCTCGACAAGCCGGAAAGCGTCTGGCTGGCCGATGTCCGCACTTTTGCGACCGACATGATGATGGCGATGATCCGCGAGGATCTGGCGGCATTGGGCGTCAAGATGGATGTGTATTCCAGCGAGAAGGCGCTTTATGGCACGGGCCAGATCGAGGCGGCGATCGAACGGCTGAAGGGTCTGGGGTTGATCTATCAGGGCGTGCTGGAACCGCCGAAGGGCAAAGCCCCGGAAGATTGGGAAGCGCGGGAGCAGACGCTGTTCCGCTCGACATCTTTTGGTGACGATCAGGACCGGCCGGTGCAGAAGTCCGACGGCAGCTGGACCTATTTCGCGCCCGACATTGCCTATCACTACAACAAGGTCGTGCGCGGATTTGACGAGCTGATCAACATCTTTGGCGCGGACCATTCCGGCTATGTGAAGCGGCTTAAGGCGGTCGTCAGTGCGCTGTCCGAAAACCGGGTCAGCCTGGACATCAAGCTTATTCAGCTGGTCAAGCTTCTGAAGGGCGGCGAGATCGTAAAGATGTCGAAGCGGGCAGGGACCTTCGTCACGCTGCGCGACCTGATCGACGAGGTGGGCCCCGATGTCGTCCGCTTCGTGATGCTGACGCGCAAGAACGACGTGGCGCTGGACTTCGACTTTGACAAGGTGACCGAACAGTCCAAGGACAACCCGGTCTTCTATGTGCAGTATGCCAATGCCCGGGTGAATTCGATCCTGCGCAAGGCCCGTGCCGAGGCCGGGATGGATGTCACGGACGCAGCCCTTTCGGCGGCGCATCTGTCGCATCTTGGCCATGAGGCCGAACTTGAGGTCATCCGCAAGCTGGGCGAATGGCCGCGTCTGGTGGAAATCGCTGCCAAGGGGCACGAGCCGCACCGGGTGGCCTTCTACCTTTACGAGCTCGCCTCGGACTTCCATGGTTTGTGGAATCGCGGCAACGATGACGATAGCTTGCGGTTCATCCAGGCCGACAACGCAATTTCTGCGGCAAAAATCGCCCTCGCCCGGGCCACGGGCGTTGTTATTTGCGCAGGCCTTGGTATCCTTGGCGTAACTCCGGTCGAGGAAATGCGCTGACGACAGGCGCCCCGCCGGATATGAGGCGTGAATGCAGGGGTGGACAAACCACCCCGCAGGCAGGGGCAGCAGATGGCGGACGCGGATTATGACTTCGGCGGCGGCTTTGCACATGGGCGGCAAGAGCCACGTCATGGTGTCAGGGAAGCCTTGGCGGCCGAAAAGGTGCAGCGCTACTTCAACATTGCCGGGGGGCTAAGCTCGCTGGCGCTGGTCGTGGGCCTGGGCATCTGGGGCTACAAGCTTGCGGTGCGGGATGTGAACGGGGTGCCGGTCATCCAGGCGATGGAAGGGCCGATGCGGATCGCGCCCGACGATCCGGGTGGCGAAATCGCCGATCACCAGGGCCTTGCCGTCAACAATGTGGCCGAGGTCGGCATTGCCGCCCCGCCGCCCGAGAAGCTGATCCTGGCGCCGCGTCCGGTGGAACTGACCGAGGAAGACCTGGCCGGTCTTGGCGGTCAGCTGATGCCCGGTCTTGAGGAAGCCTCGGCCCCGTCTGACCTTTTGACGGCAAATCCCGATCTTGCGCTGGCGGCGGCCCCCCCGACCGAAAGCGCGGATCCGACGGAGGTGGCGGTCGAAGCTGCCCTGGCCGAAGCGCTGGGCGCCTTGCCCGAGGAGGCACCGGTCGCGCTGGCCGAAGAGCCTGCCCCGGAGGGGGCGATCCTGACCTCCATCCGGCCCAAGTCGCGCCCCGACAGCCGGCCCGTCCCCGCCCCGGTCGAGGCGGTCGCCATGGCGGCCCCAAGCGAAGTGGACCCCAGCACCATCGCGCCGGGGACGCGGCTGGTCCAGTTCGGAACCTTTGATACGGCCGAGGAGGCCCGCGCCGCCTGGACTTTGCTGCAGGGGCGCTTTGGCGAGCTGATGGCCGAGAAGGCCATGGTCGTGCAACCTGCCGAAAGCGGCGGCCGGACCTTCTATCGGCTGCGGGCGCATGGGTTTGAAGGCGAGGATGATGCCCGGCGCTTCTGCTCGGCCTTTGTGACGGAAGACGCGGTCTGCATTCCGGTGCCGCACAAATGAACGTGGGCCTTGGCGCGACCATTTTCGGCTGCGCCGGGCCACGGCTTTTGCCAGAGGAACGCGTCTTCTTTCGCGAGGCGGACCCTTTCGGATTCATCCTCTTTGCCCGAAATGTCGAAACGCCGGACCAGGTACGGCGCCTGACGGGCGATCTGCGGGAAGCGGTCGGCCGTGATGCGCCGGTTCTGGTCGACCAGGAAGGCGGGCGGGTGCAGCGCCTGCGCGCGCCGCATTGGCGAGAGTGGACCCCGCCCCTGGACACGGTGGAGGGCGCAGGTTCGCTGGAGGCGGCCGAGCGGATCATGCGGTTGCGGGCAATGGTGATCGCTGCGGAACTGGCCGAGGTCGGGATCGACGCCGATTGCATCCCGACCCTGGACGTCGTCCGCGAGGCGACGCATCCGTTCCTGAAGAACCGCTGCTACGGGCGCGATGCGGGCACTGTCGCGCGGATCGGGCGGGCCGTGGCGGATGGACTTCTCGCAGGCGGCGTGCTGCCGGTGATGAAGCACATGCCGGGCCACGGCTTAAGCCATGTCGACACGCATCATGACCTTCCGGTCGTTGACGTATCGGTCGGCGATCTGCAAGCCATTGATTTCGCGCCGTTCCGGGCGTTGAATGACTTGCCGATGGCTATGACGGCGCATCTGGTCTTTGCAGCCCTTGACCATGAGCGTCCTGCGACCCAGTCGCCGGTGATTATCCGGGTGATCCGCGAGGAGATCGGGTTTCAGGGCCTGCTCATGTCGGACGATCTGAACATGCAGGCTTTGCAGGGGACGCTGGCCGAGCGGACCGCGCGGACCATTGCGGCGGGGGTGGATATCGCACTTCACTGCAAGGGCGACATGGCCGAGATGGTCGAAGTCGCCGGAGCGGCCGGTCGCATGGGCGAGGCGACGCTGGCACGAGCGGGTGCGGCGCTGGCGGCAAGGAAGCCGGGGAGGGTGGATGTTGCGGCCACGCTCGCGGAGTTGGCCCATGGCTGAGGAAGAGGGTTGGGAGCTTCCCGAACGCCTGCCACCGGAAGAGCGGCTTGCTGCGGAAGCGCTGATCGTCGACGTGGATGGGTTCGAGGGGCCGCTGGACCTTTTGCTCACGCTGTCGCGGACGCAGAAGGTGGACCTGCGCAAGATCTCGGTCCTGGAGCTGGCGGAGCAGTACCTGGGTTTTGTCGAACGGGCGCGCAGCCTGCGGATCGAGCTTGCCGCGGACTATCTGGTCATGGCGGCCTGGCTTGCGTTCCTGAAATCGCGGCTCCTGCTGCCGCCCGAACCGGGTGACGCGGGGCCAAGCGCCGAGGATCTGGCGGCGCATCTGGCCTTCCAGCTGGAACGGCTGCAGGCGATGCGCGATGCGGCGGCCCGATTGATGGGGCGCGACCAGCTTGGACGCGATTTCTTTGCACGCGGTGTGCCCGAGGACCTGACCCACCAGCGGACAGTGCGCTGGACGGCGACACTGCTGGACCTGATGCGCGCCTATGCGATGATCCGGACCAAGGACGAGTTCCGGCCCTTTGTGCTGGACCGGGAACATGTCTACACGATGGAACAGGCACTGGACCGGATGCGGGGGCTGATCGGCTATGCGGGCGACTGGGCCTCGCTGACGAGCTTCCTGCCCGAAGGGTGGGATATTACGCCGATGGCGCGGCGGTCTTCGTTGGCGGCGCATTTTGCGGCGGTGCTGGAAATGGCGAAGCGGGGGCAGGTGGTTCTGCGGCAGGGCGAGACTTTCGCGCCGATCGAACTCCGCCGGAAGGACGGTTGAGGATGGCGGAAGAAGACAGTCTTTTCGACGCCCCACCCATGGGCGAGCAGGAGCGGATGGTCGAGGCCATTCTCTTTGCCAGCGCAGAGCCGGTCACCGTGGCCGAGCTTGCGGCCCGGATGCCGCATGGCGCCGATCCGGCCGAGGCGCTTGTGCATCTGAAGAAGCGCTACGAGGGGCGGGGGGTCAATCTGGTGCGGGTCGGCGATGCCTACGCCTTTCGGACCGCGCCCGACCTTGGGTTCCTCATGCGCCGCGAGACGGTAGAGACCCGCAAGCTTTCGCGCGCTGCGATCGAAACCCTGGCCATCGTGGCCTATCACCAGCCGGTCACCCGGGCAGAGATCGAGGAAATCCGTGGCGTTGCGGTCAGCCGTGGCACCGTCGACCAGCTGATGGAGCTGGACTGGATCCGGCTGGGACGGCGGCGGATGACCCCGGGGCGGCCAGTGACTTTCGTGGTGACCGAGCAGTTCCTGGACCATTTCGGCCTGGAATCGGCGCGTGATCTGCCGGGACTGAAGGAGCTGCGCGCGGCGGGCCTGCTGGACAGTCGGCCCCTGCCCGGGCAAGTTGGTCTTTCCGACGAGGAAGAAGAGGCGCTGGCCGGTCAAAGCGAACTTTTCGAGGACTAGGGGGCACGGGATGAACCTGAACGGACTGTTCAACATGCTCGCCAAGATGTTCATCCGCAACGCCGTCAACACGGGCATCGACTATGCGGCGCGACGGGGAAAGCCGGACGCAGAGCTGACGCCGGAAGAGCGCGCCCAGGCGAAGTCGGCCAAGGACATTGCCAACAAGGCCCAGGAGGCCGCTAAGGTGGCCCGCCGCTTGTGGCGCTGAGCTTGCAGGCCTGCTCCAGTCCGAGGGCGCCGACAAGGTCGGCAAGGGGTTGTGGCAGGGGTAGCCCCCTCTGGATATAGAGCCCCGTTGTCATCGTGCCGTTGAAGGAGGCCATCCAGCCGACCGTCACGAAGGGGGGCGGGGGCAGGCGCGCGTGATAGGTCTCGACGCTGTCGAGAGTGCCGGACAGAAAGGCCTGCAGAGCTGCGGTCAGCGCCGTCTCCTCGCGGTCAGAAGCGCGCCAGCGCAGGAGCGTCCGATCGGGCAGACCCAGGCCCTGAACGGCAATCAGCGTGATCCTGCCGCCGCCAAGGCTGATCGAGCAGAATGCCGCATGTTGAGGGTTTGCATCCGGCCAGACCTCGAAGGTCAGCCGGTTGGCCGCAGCGGGCGACGCAGCCAGCGCGAGAAGCACCATTGCCTTGAGTAGTGTCCGGGACATGTGCCCCTCGCCGGATACCTCACCGCGACGGCTGTATCCCTGCCGAGGCTAGGCCTGTCGGAACTGCTTGGCAAGTTTCAGACCCTGGCCCTGATAATTCGAGGCGATTCCAGCCCCGTAGAGGCTTTCAGGCCGTTCGGCCATTCGTTCATAGACCAGGCGGCCCACCACTTGCCCGTGTTCCAGCACGAAGGGCGCTTCGTGGCAGCGCACTTCCAGCACCCCGCGCGATCCGGCACCACCCGCGGCGGCATGGCCGAAGCCCGGATCGAAGAAGCCTGCGTAATGCACACGGAATTCCCCGACCATAGCCAGATAGGGCGCCATTTCGGCGGCATAGTCGGGCGGGATGGTCACAGCTTCGCGGCTGACAAGGATGTAGAAGGCGCCGGGGTCCAGGATGATCTGACCGTCGCGGGTGCGCAACTCTTCCCAGAAATCCGCAACCGGATAGTGACCGATGCGGTCAAGGTCGATGACCCCGGTATGCGGCTTGGCCCGGTAGCCGACGAGATCGCCTTTGACCGGCTTCAGGTCGACGGAAAAGCCCAGGCCTTCGGAGATCACGGCGTCACCAGTCACCAGCGGCTCTGCGGCATGGAGGGCAAGAAGCTCGGGGTCCGTCAGGACGGCCTGGCCCCGGCGAAACCGGATCTGGTTCAGACGCTGGCCTTCGCGCACGAGAACCGAGAAGCTGCGCGGACAGACTTCGGCGTAAAGCGGGCCGGAATAGCCTTCGGGGATGCGATCAAACTCGATCCCGCCGTCGGTGATCGTGCGGGTCAGCAGGTCAAGCCGACCCGAGGAGCTTTTCGCATTGGCCACGGCGGTGACACCCTGGGGCAGGGCGAGGCCTTCAGCCAAGGGAATGACATAGACGCAGTTCTTCTCGAGCACGGCCCCGCCGGCGAGATCGACGCGGTGCATCGTGAATTCATCCAGCCGGTCGGCAACGGTCCGGCCCGGGCCGGCCAGAAAGGATGCGCGAACGCGGTAGGCGACCGGACCAAGGCGCAGATCTAGGCTGGCGGGCTGAAGCTGGTCGTCCCGAATCGCGGGTGAACCGTACAAGGCCCCGGATTCGATCAGGTGTCGCAAGCCCTGTGCGGGAAGCACTCCGGATGTCATGGCGTAGTCCCCCCGACGGCCTGATGTGAAACCGCCCGCGCTGCCGGGTGGCAGGCGGGCGGGTTTTCGATGGTCGGGCCGGAGAGATTCGAACTCTCGACCTCCCGCCCCCCAGACGGACGCGCTAACCAGGCTGCGCTACGGCCCGACACGGGGGGATACATACCGATATTCCGGGCCGGGGCAAGCAGGAAAGCGCATGGCGAGTGTCAGCCGTTCCCGCCTTCGGCACGCGCAAGGAGCCGGGCGCGAAGCGTTGCGAGCTGCCGGGCGAGATCGGCGACCTCGGGCCGCGACGCGCCAAGGCTGCCCCTGGGCAAAGCCCTGATCAAGCTGGCAAAAGTCGCGTCGTCCCGCTGGGTGGGCTTTCTGCGGGGACTGGCCTCAAGCCCGGGGGTGGCGCGGGCCAGGGCCGGGGGCGTGTCGAAGAGTGGCAGGCCGCTGGGTGCAGACGGGGCAGGGCGAGGGGAAGGGCTCGGGGAAAGCTCGCGCACCGTTGCCGAAGCCTCGGTTGGTCCGGGTTCGGCCTGGTCGTGACGATCAGGCTCAGTGTCGGCCACCTTGCCCGGGGCGGGGGCCATCAACTCATCGACGCTGACCGAGTCGTCGGTCAGACCCGAGACATGGCGCACTCCGTGGTCGCGCAGGATCTTCTGCACGCCCCGGATCGTCAGCCCCTCGTCATGCAGAAGCCGCTTGATCCCCGTCAGGAGGGAGACGTCGGAGGGTCGATAATAGCGCCGCCCTCCGGCCCGCTTGACCGGTCTGATCTGCGGGAAACGGCTTTCCCAGAACCGCAACACATGCGCGGGTGTATCCAGGATTTCGGCGACCTCGCTTATGGTGCGGAAGGCGTCTGGCGACTTGTCCATCCGCTAATGCCCCTCAGCGCTTCTTCCCGGCCGCCACGCGGTCCTTCATCAGGTGCGACGGGCGAAAGGTCAGGACGCGGCGCGGCGAGATCGGCACTTCTTCGCCGGTCTTCGGGTTGCGACCGACGCGGGCGGTCTTTGACCGCACCGAGAAGGTTCCGAAGGACGAGATCTTCACAGTCTCGCCCGACGCCAGCGCATCGGACATGTGCTGCAGCACTGCCTCGACGAGATTTGCGGATTCGTTACGGCTGAGCCCCACTTCGCGAAAGACAGCTTCGCTAAGGTCCATCCGGGTCAAGGTCTTCTCGCTCATCTCGTCCCCCACGAGCTTGTTATCGGGCGAGGATGCGGCGGATGGAATACTGAGTCAATATCAACCACTTGGAACGCGTGGTTAAAGGCACCTACCAGCGCAGGACGACCGAGCCCCAGGCGAGGCCGCCGCCGATGGCTTCGGTCACCACCAGGTCGCCCTGCTTGATCTGGCCGCGTGCCTTGCCGACCGACAGGGCCAGCGGAATCGAGGCGGCCGAGGTATTGCCGTGGTCCTGCACCGTCACGACGACGCGGTCCATGGGCACCTGCATCCGCTTGGCCGTGCCTTCGATGATGCGGATATTGGCCTGATGCGGGACGATCCAGTCGACGTCTTCGCCGGAGAGGCCCGCCTTGTCGAGCGCGCGATGTGCGGTTTCGGCAAGCTTTTCAATGGCATGGCGGAAGACTTCCTTGCCTTCCATGATCAGGTGGCCCGTGGTTCCGGTCGAGGTGCCGCCATCGACATAGAGGATGTCCTTGTAGCGTCCGTCCGAATTCAGGTCGGTCGCCAGGATGCCGCGATCCGCCGTGGTGCCCTGGCCTTCTGCGGCTTCCAGAACGACCGCACCGGCCCCGTCGCCGAAGAGGACGCAGGTGCCCCGGTCCTTCCAATTCATCAGCCGGCTGAAGGTTTCGGCCCCGATCACCAGGACACGGGACGCCTGTCCCGACAGGATCAGGGCATTTGCATTGGCCAGCGCATAGACGAATCCGGCGCAGACCGCCTGGACGTCGAAGGCAAAGCCCTTGGTCATCCCGAGCGACGCCTGCACCATCGTCGCGACGGAGGGGAAGGTCAGGTCCGGGGTCGAGGTCGCGACGATGATGGCATCGACGGCCTCGGCGTCCATTCCGGCATCGGCCAGCGCGGCCTGGGCTGCGCGGGTGGCGAGATCGCTGGTCATCTGGCCGTCGGCGGCGAAATGGCGGCGTTCGATCCCCGAGCGGGACCGGATCCATTCGTCGGAGGTTTCGACAATGGCTTCAAACTCGGCGTTCGGGACGACGCGGTCAGGCAGGTAATGCCCGACGCCCCTGACTACGGCGCGTATCGTCATTCGGTCGGACTGCTCCCCGTCCCGGCCAGGTCGGCCCTTGCTTGGGCGGCATCCTGCCCCGCTGCTTCGGCGGATGCAACCCGCGCCGCAAGGCGATCGATGAAGCGGACCTGGCTCAGTTGGTAGGCCAGACCGATTGCGGCCGAAACGCCAGTCGCGTCGGCCGAGCCATGCGATTTCACCACGGTACCGTTCAGGCCGAGAAACACGCCGCCGTTCACGCGGCGGGGATCGATTCGTCTTTGCAGACGCTTGAGCGAGTTCAGTGCCAGAAGGGCGGCGAATTTGGACAGAAGCCCGGCACCGAATGCTTCGCGCATGAAGTCGGAGATCAGCTTGGCGGTGCCTTCACCGGTCTTCAAGGCGACGTTGCCGGTGAAGCCGTCAGTCACGATCACGTCGACCCGGGCCGAGGGCAGATCGCCACCTTCGACAAAGCCCACATAGTCGAAGTCGCTGACTTGGGCGACTGCGGCCATCCGGTCATGCGCTTCCTTGAGCTCGGCGCGGCCCTTGTGCTCTTCGGTGCCGACATTGAGGATGCCGACCCGCGGCCGTGTCAGTTTCAGGCCGTTGCGGGCATAGGATGCCCCCATCACCGCATATTGCAGCAGGTCATCGGCTTCGGCCTTCACGTCGGCGCCAACGTCCAGCATCAGGTTGAAACCGCCCGGATTGCGCGAGGGCCAAAGGCAGGCAATGGCCGGACGGTTCACTCCGGGCAGCTTGCGCAGGCGCAGCATCGACACCGCCATAAGCGCACCGGTATTTCCGCAAGAGACCGCAGCGGCAGCCTCGCCGGCCCGCACGGCATCGATTGTCGACCACATCGAAGTGCCGGCCCCATGGCGCATGACCTGGGCAGGCTTGTCCTCCATCGTCACCACCCGATCCGCATGGCGAACGACGATGCGCGAGGCCAGGTCCGGGTGGCGGGCGAGCAGGGGCGCGATTGCCGCCTGATCACCGTGCAGGATCACATCCAGCCGTGGATGCTGGGCGAGAGAATCAGCCAAGCCGGCAACAACTGCTGCCGGCCCGCGATCGCCACCCATGGCGTCAACCGAAATGATAATGCGTTCAGAGCCCGGGGCAGACACAGACACAGGGTCGGGTGCCATGGGATCTTGCGCGCGAGGCGCGGCTTACGCCGCGTCCTCGTCGACGTCCACTTCCCGCGCCATCGAGACGACTTCGCGCGAATCGTAATGGCCGCAAGCGCTGCACACATGGTGCGGACGCTTCAGTTCGCCACAGTTCGGGCATTCGTTCGGGTTGGCGGCAACCAGGGCATCATGCGCGCGGCGCATGTTGCGGCGGGACTTCGTGGTGCGGTTCTGCGGGACAGCCATGTCTCAACCTTTGGGCAGTGGGGACATGCCCCGGATTTCCTTTGTGGTACAGCCCGCGACCCCTGCTTTTGCAATAGGAAACGGATGCTGTTTCACAGCTTGAATGAGGCGCGGAACATACTCGGATTTCGCTAGGGCGCAAGCCCCTTTTCGCAGGTGCAGAGCAGCCATGAGCGCAAGTTCACTCGCCCTCTCCGGAACCCGATTTGCCCTTTGCGGAAAGCGCTGCAGCTAGGCCCTGCAGGCCCGCAAACGGCTTGAGATCCGCGTCCGTCAAAGGCTTCACACCTTCATCTGCGGAAAGGGTCTGCTCGAACTGGACGCCCGGCGCGCGGGGGTAGAGCGGCAGGGCCAGGGCCAGGGCTTCAGCCGCGATCTCGGGCAGGTCGATCACTTCGGGCATCGGTTCCAGGCTGTCATCCTCGGGCATTTCGATCTCGTCGCCCTCGGGGTCTGTCAGTCCCGCGACATAGCGGCGGCGCAGGGACTCGCTGATCTCGGCGCGGACCGGAACGAGCGAGATGATGCAGGCCTGATCGGCCTTGGCGACAAGGGTGGCCGTCAGGACAAGTTCGTCGCGGCCGTTCGGCGTGATTTCGCCGGTCAGTTCCAGCCCATGCAGCGCTATCAGCCCAAGTTCGGCCGCCATTGCCCGGCGTGCCTCGGCGTCAGGGCTGTAGCTGAACCGCGTCGGTTTGCGCGGGCTGATGCCCCCGGTGCGAAAACGCGTTGGGCGAGGCTGGGAAGGCGGTGACATGCGCGGGCTTTCACACTAGGACTGCGACCGACAGGGTCCGGCGTTCCATTCTTGAACAATGGGCTGACATTCTGGTATCCCAAACCACAAGGGTTTTGAAGAACCCGCGTCGGATCGCGACGTTCAGCGGGGCAAGAGGGCAGCAGGCATGACAGATTTCCGGTTCGCGCGGTCGGTCATGGCGGCCTGCCACAGATCGCGCCAGCAATGTCTGGTGCTTGTTCTTGTAGCGGCCGTTGCGGCCTGCTCTCCGGTTTACCGCAACCACGGCTATGTCCCCAGCGAGGACGAGCTGGCCCTCGTCGAGGTGGGCAAGGATACCCGCGAGACTGTCGGCCAGAAGATCGGGCGACCCTCGACCTCGGGGCTTCTGAACGATGTTGGCTGGTTCTACGTCCAGAGCCGCTACAAGCTTGTGGGGCCGCGCGAGCCCAAGGAGATCGAGCGGCAAGTGCTTGCCGTGACATTCAGCGAGGCCGGCGTAGTCGAAAACGTTGCCCGCTACGGGCTGGAGGATGGCCGCGTCGTCGAAATCTCGCGGCGGGTGACCGAGACCAACGTCAAGGGTCTGTCGTTCATCCAGCAGATTCTCGGCAGCTTCGGGCGATTCCAGGCCGGCGACATCATCGACTGATCGAATCTCAGGTTTCCGGATCGAATTTCAGGGCGACGCCGTTGATGCAGTAGCGCAGGCCGGTTGGCCTTGGACCGTCCGGGAAGACATGGCCGAGATGGGCCTCGCAGCGATTGCAGTGGACCTCGGTCCGGCGCATGAACCAGCTGTTGTCGGCCTTTTCGCCCACCATCTCCGGGTCAAGGGGCGCGTAGAACGAAGGCCATCCGGTGCCCGAGTCGAATTTCGTCGCCTGATCGAACAGCGGCGCGTCGCAGCAGACGCAGCGGAACGTGCCCGGGTCCTTTGGAAAGTCGTCGTGGGTGAAGGCGCGTTCCGTAGCGTGCTTGCGAGTGACCTTGAAGGCCAGTTCGGAAAGCTGGGCTTGCCATTCGGCATCGGATTTGACGATCTTGTCCATGGATGGGTCTCCCTTTGGGGCCAGTCTAGGGCCAGCTTGGCGAGGGGGAAAGGGTGGAGCCCATTCACAAGGGCGGGATGGTGGCAAGGCTGGTCCATGGACGGGCCGAGCTGGACCGTGTCCTCGCCTTCCGTCGCCGGGCCTTTCCCCACCGTCATGGCCGGGAAGAGGACGCACAGGACGCGCTCTCGGCCCATGTTGTCGTCGAGGGCGCGGGTGAGGTGCTGGCCTATTTCCGGGTGATGCTTTTCGGCTGGGGGGCGGGGCTGCAGCAGGGTTACGCCGCGCGGTTCTATGACGTCGGGCCGCTTTCGGGCTATGCGAAACCGATTGCCGAGATGGGGCGGTTCTGTGTGGCGCCGGGCGGGGTGCATCCGGACGTGCTGCGGCTGGCCTGGGGGGCAATGACGCGAATCGTGGACGAGGGTCAGGCGGGCCTGCTGGTCGGGTGTTCCTCGTTCCGGGGGTTCGGATGGGAAGCACATCGGGCGGGGCTTGCCCTGCTGGCGGCCGAGTTCATCGGGCCGGCCGAACACCTGCCAGGACGGAAAGCGACGGAGGTGGTGGATTATCCTTCGCTGGCAGGGCCTGTGACGGACCGTAGGGCCTCGCTGGCGGCGCTACCACCGCTTCTGCGGACCTATCTGGGGATGGGGGGCTGGGTTTCAGATCACGCGGTGGTCGACCGGGAGCTTGATACGCTCCACGTCTTTACTTGCGTCGAGGTGGACCGGGTTCCGGCCGCAAGGGCGGCAAGTCTGCGAGCAGTGGCGGGGTAGGTGTTCACAGTGGACGGTGCCGGAGTTTGAAACTATTTCAGATGGTTGGTCGTGGGCATTAAGGACTGGTTGATCCGTTGCCTGCCACCTATCCACCCCCATACAGCGCCTTGAAGATTGCGCCCACCGCATAGGCGTCGCGCTCAACAGCCTCGGGGTCGCGGACGTAGCGACGGGCGAACTCGTAGACACCCCAGTCCCGGAACTGCTCGACGTGCTTCACCTCATGCGCCCAGAGGGCGATGTTGTTCTCGGCGTCCCAAGGGTCGGCAAAGGTGATGGTGTCGATGGTTGTGACCGCGGTCGCTTCGCCGTAGCGGATGGAGAGGGACTGAATGGTGGCGTCTTCGGCAATGCCGACGCGGTATTCGATGCTGTCGAGAAGATCGGCGGGGTAGTGGGTGAGGAGCGCTGCACGGATATGGGCGGGGATCGGCTGGGTCCCGGCGGCCCAGGCGGCGTCGCGCGAGGCGACAAGAGCATTCGCGAGGGTGGCGGCGGCGATGTCGAGGCCGGTTTCCAGAGCGGCGCGGCCGGTGGCTTCGAGGGGCAAAGGCAAGCCAAGGTTCTGCGCGCTGGCGGGAGAGATCGCCAGAAGTCCGGCACCCGCAACGATACCCAACGTCATCCGCGTCCAGTGTGATCGATCCATGCCGCGAAGGTGCCAAGTCAGGGACGCAAGCACAACCGGGCTGCGTTTGCAGTGCCGCAAAGGTGATGGTCAGGATGAGGCGTAAGTGAGGAGGATCACGTCCTTACCGATTCTGTCGCTGCCGGTCAGGCGAAGACGAGGGCGCGGACCGGCGAAGAAGGGTTTGCCGGAGCCCAGGACCTCGGGGTGAATGCAGAGTTGGTATTCGTCCATCAGTCCCCAGTCAGCCAGGCTTTGCATCATGACCGTGCCGGCGACGTCGATCTGACCCGGCAGCCGGTCTTTCAGGCTGCGGATCGTCGCCTCGATGTCGCTGGAGATCAACGTGGCGTTCGGCCCGACTTCGGTCAGGCTGCGCGACACGACCCATTTGTGCTGTGCACGCCAGGCTTGGGCGAATTCCTGTTCGGCATCGCCCCAGTCCGGCTGGTCGGTTTCCCAGTAGCGCATGAGTTCATAGACTTTGCGGCCATAGAGGCAGTTGCCGACCCGCTGGACGGCATTGATCCAGAACCGGAATACATCGGGGTCAGGAGCCATCCGGTCATGATCGACATAGCCGTCAATCGAGACGTTCATGCTGGTCACGAAGCGCGCCACGGCTGTCCTCCTGTGGATTTGCTTGGTCGGACCAGTATGGTGGCGAAGGCGCGGCGAAACCACCTTGAGTTTGCAACCGGTTGGAGATTGACCATGCCTCGACGTTCGGGCTGCCCGATCAACCTGACGCTGGAGACCTTCGGTGACCGCTGGAGCCTGATTGTCCTGCGCGACATCATGTTCGGCAAGGCCCGGACCTTTCGCGCGCTCTTGGCAGGGAATATCGAGGGAATTGCTTCGAACATCCTGGCTGACCGGCTGGCGCGGCTGGTGGCGCACGGTCTGCTGTCACGCCAGGGCGATCCTGCGCACAGCCAGCGGGTGATCTACAGCCTGACCGAGGCTTCGATCGGGCTTGTGCCGATGATGGCGATGATGGGGGCCTGGGGCCTTCGCTATCGAAGCCCGTCGCCGGAGCTAGGCATCCGCGCGCGGCTCTTGGAGGACGGCGGCCCGGAGCTTTGGGCCGCCTTCATGGATGAATTGCGCCACTTGCATCTGGCTGGTCCGGAACCGGCGCGCTCGGTCATGGGCGAGCTGCAGACAGCGTTCCAGGCAATGTCGCGTGGCGAGACGGTCTAGGCTTACGCCCGACCGCGACGCCCGCCGCGACGGCCGCCAGCGGCCTGGCTTGCCGCTGCCGAGGCCTCGGCGAAGGTCATGCCGCCCTCGACCGCTTCCAGGACCTTGGCAAAGCGGATCCATTCGCCGCCGTTCGGGTCGTGGTTCATCAGGAAGTTGGCGGCGCGGATCGCCTCCATTTCCTGCTGGCGTACCGGGTTCATGATGGCGGAGGTCATGCCCGCGCCGATGGCCATGGGCAGGAAGGCGCCGTTGATGCCGTGGCGGTGCGGGAGGCCGAAGGAGATGTTCGATGCGCCGCAGGTGGTGTTCACGCCCAGTTCCTCGCGCAGGCGGCGGACGAGGGTGAAAACCTGCTGGCCCGCGCTGGCCATCGCACCCACCGGCATGACCAGCGGGTCGACGACGATGTCATGCGCGGGGATGCCGAAATCGGCGGCGCGCTCGACGATCTTTTTCGCCACGGCAAAGCGGACATCGGGGTCGGGCGAGATGCCGGTGTCGTCGTTCGAGATGGCGACGACGGGGACGTTGTATTTCTTCACCAGCGGCAGGACGAGTTCGAGGCGTTCCTCTTCCCCGGTGACCGAGTTCAGGAGCGGGCGGCCTTCGCAGGCCATCAGGCCCGCCTCAAGTGCGCCGGGGACCGACGAGTCGATGCAGAGCGGTACGTCGACGGTCTGCTGCACGATCTCGATCAACTGCTTCATCAGCGGCGGTTCGACGAAGTTGTTGTCGGCGTAGCGGGGGTCCTGCGCCATCATGTTGGTGAAGACCGCGCCCGAGTTGATGTCGAGGACCGTGGCGCCGCAGGCGACCTGTTCGAGCGCGTCCTTGATGACGGTTTCGAAGTTGCCCGCTTCCAGTTCGGCCGCGAGCTTCTTGCGGCCGGTCGGGTTGATGCGTTCGCCGATCACGCAGAAGGGCTCGTCAAAGCCGATGATGACGGTTTTCGTTTTGGATTCAACGACAGTGCGAGTCATTCTTGAAGCTTTCTCTTAAGCGGTGGCGGAGGCCGGAACGCCCGAGGCGCCGCCGTTTTCGGTGACCCACTGGGCGTTGGTCTTGATGCCGCCCAGGGGGAAGAAGTGGACCTGCTCGATGCCGAAGGCGGGGTTCGCGGCCTTGTGGGCGGCGAGGCCTTCAAGGACTTCGGTCGGCTCGTAAGGCAGGAGGAGTTTGGTCACATCCATCGCCCGCTTCTGCAAAACGCGGAGCGAGGGGCCGACGCCACAGGCGATGGCAAACTTGATCAGCGTCTGGAGCTTCGCGGGACCAGCGATGCCGATGTGGACGGGAAGCTTGATGCCCTCGGCCTGCAGGCGGGTGACCCAGTCGATGACCGGCTGGGCCTCGAAGCAGAACTGGGTGGCCATGGCCATCTTGGCGTCGGTGCGTTCCATGAAGGCGGATTTCCAGCGCGCGGCTTCCATGACCATGCGGTCCGAACCATCGGGGTCGATGTCCTTGTTGCCTTCGGGGTGGCCCGCGACATGAAGACGGTCGAAGCCGGTGAAGGCGCCCGATTCAAGGAGTTGCATGGAGGTGTGGAAGTCGCCGACCGGGGTCGTCACGCCGCCTGCCAGAAGAAGGCCCTGACGGACGCCCACGTCCTTGTACCGGGCGACCCAATCCTGCAGCGTAGCCTTGTCCTTGATGATCCGGGCCGGGAAGTGCGGCATCACGTCGAAGCCTTCGGCCCCGATGCGCTTGGCGGTGGAGACCATGTCCTCGATCGGCGTGCCGTCGATGTGGGCGATATAGACGCGCGTGCCGATGGGCAGGATGTCACGGAAGCTCTCCACCTTCTCGGCGGTGCGCGGCATGACCTCGATGGAATAGCCCTTGAGGAAGGTTTCGAGCCCGCCGGTCGCGGGGGCGGCTTCTTCCTTGCGGCGGAAATTGAACAGGGCCATTACGGTCTCCTTGAGGGTGGAAGGCTTGGGCGGGGTCATCAGGGCGTCAGGCCTTGGCCCAGCCTTCGGCGTCGATCAGAGTCTTGATGCGGGCGGTGTCGAATTCGGCGTCAAGTTTCGCGGCATAGTCGGCGGCGATGGTATCCGGCTCGCCCTCCAGGTCCGCGACGACGACCTTGCGCCATTCGGCGAGGTAAGCGTCGGCATCCTTGGCACCGATCTTCATGGCGCAGCGGTCGATGGCTTGCTCAAACCGTTCGGGAAGCTGCACCTTGGACCCGCGCCGACCCTTGCCGACGATGACCTGGGCCGGGATGTCGCGCCAGTAGACGACGGTTACTTCGGCCATGATCCGGTGATTCCTCTCGCGCCTGTTTGACCCTAGTAGATAGTCGTCGGAACCCGACAGACAGTGTCGGTTTTCGACATGGCGGGAGCGGGATGCGACCCCCGGTGCCGCGCGGCTGCGATAGCACGTTGCCGTTGCCGGGGCGACGGGGCGACTGAGGAAAAATCTTCATGCAGATCATGAGGCTGGTTCGGGGATGCGGGCGGACCAATCATGCGCGCTTGCGTGGGGGGGAGAAGCCGATTACCCTGACCCCAACCACAGATGGAGGGCGGTCATGACGCCCGAGCGTCCCCGTAGGGCGGACGCGACTGACGCGCAGGTCGAGATGCCCCATGGCGTTTCCCGCGCGGAAGAGCCGTCAGCCCTGCCTCAGCCTGGATCGGCTCCGCTTTATGCGGCGCTTGATCTGGGAACGAACAGTTGCCGGATGCTGATTGCCCAGCCGCTGGGCAGTCAGTTCACTATTGTCGACAGCTTCTCCAAATCGGTGCAACTGGGCGTCGGGCTTGAAGCTTCGGGGCGTCTGAGCCGATCGTCGATGGGCCGCACGATCCAGGCCCTGCGGATCTGCGAGAAGAAGATCGAGAAACACGGCGTGCGGCGGATGCGTCTGGTGGCGACGGAAGCCTGTCGCCGGGCGCGCAATGCCAAGGACTTCATCCGGCAGGTGCGGCGCGAGACGGGTCTCAGCCTTGAAATCATCGCTCCGGAAGAAGAGGCGCGGCTGGCGGTGATTTCCTGCGCGCCCCTGGTCAATCCGTCGACCGAACAGCTTTTGGTGGTCGACATCGGCGGGGGATCGACCGAACTCGTCTGGATCGACCTCTCAGCCGTGGCGCCAGCAGACCGACCCCGGGCGATCATGCGGCTGCATATGGGGTTCAACGCGCAGGGCGAAGGGGCGGTGGCGCGGGTGGTGGACTGGATCAGCGTGCCGCTGGGTGTGGCCACGCTGAAGGACCAGTTCATCGATGTCGATGACGACGCGGCGCGGTTTGCGCTGATGAGCTGGTTCTTCGAGGAGAACCTCGCCAGCTTCAGCCCCTACAATGCCGAGAACCCGCGGCAGGGCTTCCAGATCATTGGAACCAGCGGCACCGTCACGACGGTTGCGGCGAGCTTCCTGAACCTAAAGCGCTATGACCGGACCAAGGTTGATGGCTTGCAGATGACCAGCGACCAGATCGACTTTGTCATCCGCGACTATCTGGCGCTGGGTCCGGAGGGGCGGCGTACGGATCCGCGCATTGGCCGCGACCGGCATACGCTGATCATGTCCGGTGCGGCGATCCTGCAGGCGCTCATGCGGATATGGCCGACAGACCGCTTGTCGGTTGCCGACAGGGGGCTTAGGGAGGGGCTCCTCTATGCGCAGATGAGCGCGGATGGCGTGCTGGATGACGGGCCTTACACATGACGGAAAAACCGAATTCGGGACGCGGCCAGCGCGAGCTGCGGGTCAGGGTCAAGACCGCCAAGGGGCGGAAGCTGTCCTCGACGCTGTGGCTTGAGCGGCAGTTGAACGACCCATATGTGATCCGGGCCAAGAAAGAGGGTTTCCGCGGCCGGGCTGCCTACAAGATCCTGGAGCTTGACGATCGCTATGGCTTCCTCAAGCCGGGCGCGCGGGTCGTGGACCTGGGTTGCGCTCCGGGCGGCTGGTGCCAGGTTGCGGTCGAGCGGGTCAATGCGCTGGGGCAGAACCCGAAAAAGCCGGTGGGGACTGTGCTGGGCGTGGACCTGCAGGAGGTCGAGCCGATCTCGGGCGCCGAGATCCACCAGCTCGACTTCCTGGCCGATGACGCCGACGAGAAGGTGAAGCGCTGGCTTGGCGGCCGGGCCGATGTGGTGATGTCCGACATGGCGGCGGCGGCGAGCGGGCACAAGGCGACGGACCATCTGCGGATCGTGGCCCTGGTCGAGGCAGCGCTGGCCTTTGCCTTCGACGTGCTGGACGATGGCGGGACCTTTGTCGCCAAGGTGCTGGCGGGAGGGGCAGAAAACGAGATGCAGGCGATGCTGAAGAAGAATTTCCGCAAGGTCGCGAATGTGAAGCCGCCTGCAAGCCGCGCTGACAGCTCCGAGAAATTCGTCGTCGCGCAGGGCTACCGTGGTCGCGAAATCGAAGGCGGGGCAGGGCTCGGCAGCGATGTTGCGTAAAGTCTGAAAGAAAAAGGCGCCCGAAGGCGCCGCTTTTTCACGAGGCAGGAGGGCTCAGCCGCCCCAGCTGCGCACCGGGCCGCAGTCCATGTGGACGAAGTTCGACCGGGAGTACTTGCCAACCCCGCCGGATGCGCAGGCCGCCGCCGCCTTGGCCATTTGCCCGACCGAGCGCGACTTCAGCCGCAGGTCAGCCGCCTTGCCGACCATGTGCAGCGAGTTCTTCGCAACGCCACGGGACTTGGAGCGCAGCATCGCATTGGTTGCGGCGCAGCGGTAGCCGGACAGGAGCATATAGGGTTCGCTGACGTCCATCAGGCGGTGCGAGGCCGCCATGATGTCAATGGTGCGCATGTCGATATTGGTGGCTTCGTTGCTGCGCCAGTCGCGCATGAAGTAATTGATTTCCTTCATGACTTCGGGAATGTACTCGCCCTCGATCCAGTAGATCGTGTCGATGGCCTCGCCGGTGCGGCCCGAGTACATGCGGATTCTGCGAATGTCCCCTGCGCCTTTCAGGACGCCGAAAGCATGGGAGAGGGTGGGTGCTGCTACGACGGCGGTCGCTGCGAAGGCACCAAGAAGGCCGCGCCGTGTGACGCCGATAGTCCCGTTGTTCGCCATTCTAACGTATGTCCCCGTGCTGTCTTCGACTGCCGATGCGCAGTTTCTGGTGCCACTTCTTCCCCAAGTGCAGCGGAGTTATTGCACATGTCGAATCGAAGCCCAAGCACCGATTGTCTGCTCGGAGGGAAGCTCAACCTGAATCGGCAAATTTTTGCTGAACGAAGCTGAAATCCGATGCCTGTGGTCAATCTGCATCGGTTTTGCGGACGACTGTTGCCATCCGTGACACAGTCTGGCGACAGATATGGGCCAGACACGTTTGTGAATGGACAGGAATTGCAGATATGCGAAAAGGTGCAGGACATGGTCCAAGTGTTTGAGTTTGGGGGCTGAATGAGCTTTTCCGCATTGCGCAGGCTGACCCGCGGGTCGCTTCTGGTGTCCCTGCCGCTTGCAGCCCTGCTTTCGTTTGCTGCCCCAGCACGGGCGCAGACCGCAGCCTTTACCCAATCGCTTGCGGCAAGCGCCTCGACCGATGAGGTCATCGCGGAATGGTACCGCACTACCGGCTACGACACGCTTTGGACCGGGGCGGATGACGCCGAACGGCGGGCTGCCTTTCTGGCCGCCATCGCCACGGCAAAGGATCACGGGTTGCCGGTCGCCCGTTATGACGCGACGGCGCTGACCGCGGCCCTGCGTGCGGCCGAGACGGAAGGCGACCGGGGACGCGTCGAGGTCGAACTGACCCGCGCCTATCTGGCCTGGGCGCGCGATCTGACCTCTGGTGCCCTGGAACCGAAAGAGGTGGATGCCGGAATTCTGCGCGAAATCAACCGGATCGACCCTCAGGTTCTTTTGACCCGCATGGCCAATGGGGATCCCGAGGCAGTCCTGGACTGGCTTTTGCCGAAGTCGCCGGCCTATTTGCAGCTGATGAAGGCCAAGCTTGGGCTTGAAGCGCAGATCGCGGCTGGGGGCTGGGGTGAAGCCGTCTCCCTGTCGTCGCTCGAGCCGGGCGATACCGGTCCCGAAGTCGTTGCCTTGCGCGACCGGTTGATCCGCATGGGTTACCTCGCGCCGACGGCGGTTGCGAGCTATGACCGGACATTGCAGGCGGCGGTCACGGCCTTTCAACTGAACCACGGGCTTACAGCTGACGGGACGCTTGGTGCAGGCACGGTCGCTGAAATCAACGTGCCACCGGAGGAGCGTCTGAAATCGGTGATCGTCGCCATGGAGCGCGAGCGCTGGATGCACATTGACCGGTCGGTCAAATATGTCTGGGTGAACCTACCGGACTTCCGGGCGCGGATCGTCGACGGCGGCAAGACGATTTTCGAGACGCGGGTGGTGATCGGCAAGAACGTCCCGGACCAGCGCAGTCCTGAGTTTTCTGACGAGATGGAGCATATGGTGATCAACCCCTCGTGGGGGGTGCCGCGGTCGATCATCGTGAAGGAATACCTGCCGCTTCTGCAGCAGAACCCCAATGCCGTCGGACATCTGCAGGTGATCGACGGACGGGGCCGGGTTGTGTCGCGCGGGTCGGTCGATTTCGCGGCCTACAATGCGCGGAACTTCCCGTTTGCCCTGCGCCAGCCGCCTTCGGACGGCAATGCGCTGGGGAAGGTGAAGTTCATGTTCCCGAACCCGCACAACATCTACCTGCATGACACGCCGTCGAAGTCGTTGTTCGACAAGGAAGTGCGGGCCTACAGCCACGGTTGCATCCGCGTGGCCGACCCCTTTGATCTAGCGCATGAGCTGTTGTCCTGGCAAAGCGATAACGCCGAGGCCGAGTTCGAGGCGGCGCTGCAGACGGGGGACGAAACCATGGTGAAGCTGAAGCAGCATCTGCCGGTCCATCTGGTGTATTTTACGGCCTATCCCGATGCGAAGGGTCGCATCACCTATCGCCGGGACATCTATGGCCGGGATGCGGCGCTGTTTGACGCTCTGTCTGCGGCCGGGGTGGAATTGGCAGGCGTTCAGGGCTAAGTCTCTTCTCGCAAGGGACTGCCGGAGGATCCATGGCCCATTCGATCCGCGATATCGCCAAGGCCCTGGGCGCCGAGGCCGAGGGCGATCTTGACCTTGTGGTGACCGGGGCCGCCGAGCCAGCAGCAGCGGGGCCCGATGCGCTGGCCCTGGCGATGGACCCCCGCTACGGCGACGGGATCGCGAAGGGCAGGGCGCGGGCGGCAATCGTCTGGCCCGGCGCGGACTGGCAATCGATGGGGCTGCAGGCCGCGATCTTTGCGCCCCGGGGGCGGTTGGCCATGGCGGGCCTGACCCATCTGATGGATCCGGGGCCGGACATTGCGCCTGGAATCCATTCGCTCGCAGTGGTGCATCCGACCGCCCGGATCGGGGAAGGTGCGGCCATCGGTCCCTTCGTTGTGATCGGTGCAGGGGTCGTCATCGGGCCGGGAGCCCGGATCGCCTCACACGTGTCGATCGCCGAGGGCGCGCGGATCGGAAGCGCGCCCCTGATCCTGCAGGGCGCGCGGATTGGCGCGCGGGTCACGATCGGCGACCGGTTCATCTGCCAGCCGGGCGCGGTGATCGGGGCGGATGGGTTCTCATTCGTCACGCCAGAGAAATCCGGGGTCGAGGAGATCCGCGAAACACTGGGCTCACGGGCTGAAATCAAGGACCAGACCTGGACACGGATACATTCGCTTGGTGCCGTAACCATTGGGGATGATGTCGAAATCGGCGCGAACGTATGCGTCGACAGAGGCACGATCCGGGATACCTCGATCGGATCTGGCACCAAGCTGGATAACCTGGTTCACATTGGCCACAACGTGCAGGTCGGGCGTGATTGTCTGCTGTGCGGGCAGGTCGGCATTGCCGGATCGGCGCGGATTGGCGACCGGGTAGTGATGGGCGGGCAGTGCGGTGTGAATGACAACATCTTTGTCGGCAATGACGTGATTGCGGGCGGGGCCACGAAGATATTTACCAATGCGCCAGCGGGGCGGGTGCTTCTGGGCTATCCGGCCGTGAAGATGGAGACCCATGTCGAGATGCAGAAGGCGCTGCGGCGCCTACCGCGTCTGGCCGCACGTGTTGCGGCGCTGGAAAAGGGGCTGTCGGCCGAGACCGAGGGCGAATAGGCAATGACCCGGGCGGAGATCGAAAAGGCGGTGATCGCGATCCTGGCAAAGCAGCTGCTGCTGGCCCCCGGCGAGGTCTCGGCCGATGCGCGGGTCGATGACCTGGGGCTGGACAGTCTTGGCAAGGTCGAGGCGATCTTCGCCATGGAAGAGGAGTTCGGGATCTCGGTGCCGTTCAACGCGAACGAACCTGACCAGCCCGATTTCGACTTTTCCAGCGTCCCCAGCATCGTTTTGGGGATAGAGCGGCTGATCGTCCAGAAGCCCGCATGAGGCGGGTTGTCGTAACCGGCCTTGGCACGGTGAACGCCCTGGCCCTGGACGTATCGGGAACCTTCGCAGCCTTTCGTGAAGGGAAATGCGGGATCGGCCAACTGGGGTTTCGCGATGCGGACCGGCTGGCGATCCGGATTGGCGCCGCGATTGGCGATTGGACCCCCGAGCGGCATCTTCCGCCTGCCGACTTGTCGCTTTACGACCGAGTGACTCAATACGCGCTAGTCGCGGGCCAGGAAGCCATGATGATGGCTGGCCTATCGTCTGGGTTGGGAGAGCGGGGCGGGGTGATCATCGGTACCGCTGCTGGCGGGATCGGCACCTGGGAGGAGAGTTATCGCGCGGTCTTCGCTGCGGGAAAGAATCGTGTCTCGCCCCTTGTCGTGCCACGACTGATGCACAACGCGCCTGCCTCGCAACTGTCGATCCGTTACGGATTGCAGGGTCCGGTTCTGGCCGTGGCATCGGCCTGTGCCAGCGCAAATCACGCGATGGGTCTGGCGCTGCAGCAAATCAGGATGGGTGCGGCCGATGTAATGCTCGCCGGCGGCAGCGAGGCGATGCTCTGCTTTGGCGGGGTCAAGGCCTGGGAAGGCTTGCGCGTGCTGGCCCCCGACGCCTGCCGCCCGTTCTCGTTGGGGCGCAAGGGGATGGTGATCGGCGACGGGGCCGGGGTTCTGGTCTTCGAGGCGGAAGATCATGCGCGGGCGCGCGGGGCCCGGATCTTGGCCGAAGTCGCCGGGTTCGCGATGACGGCGGATGCGGGGGACATCGTGGCCCCCGATCCCGAGGGGGCCGCGCGGGCAATGCGGGCGGCGCTGCGGGATGCCGGGCTTTCACCGCACGATATCGGCTATATCAACGCGCATGGCACCGGGACGCTGGCCAATGACCGGTCGGAAAGTGCCGCGATCCTTGCGGTCTTTGGCGGGGCATCGCCGCCGGTATCCTCGACCAAGTCGATGCATGGCCATGCGATCGGGGCAACCGGCGCGCTCGAGGCGATTGCCTGCATCCAGGCTTTGACCGAAGACATCCTGCCACCCACGATCGGCTATCTTGCACCCGACCCGGATTGTGCGGTTGACGTGGTTGTCCAGCAGCCCCGGAAGGCAAGGGTCGGTGCTGTCTTGTCTAACGCCTTTGCGTTTGGCGGGCTGAATGCAGTTCTGGCCTTCCGCAGGCCGTAACGAAAAACGGCCGGTCCAGGGGACCGGCCGCTTGATGTAAGTCGACTGACCTTATTCCTTCGGCGCTTCTTCGGCCGGGGCTTCCGTCGCAGCCGCGGCGGCGGCATCAGCCTTGTCGTTGGCTGCGGCCACCGCGTCGAGGCCTGCCGTGAAGCCCTTGAGCGACATCGTCAGTTCGACCTTCTGGTCCGGAGCCACGAAAGGAACAATCGAGATGACGGCGTTCGCCCCCTTCTTCATCTGCTCGACTTCCTCGGCGGTAAAGCCGATGCGCGCCACGCAGCCGATCTGCGTGCAGAAGGTGAAGGGGTAGATCTTGCCCTTTGACGTGTCGATCTGCAGGGTCATGCCGGCCGTAAGCAGAGTCTCCAGCGGAGCGATGAAGGTGGCACCCGCAACCGCAGGGCCCTCGGTGCCCTTTGGCAGGTTGAACATCGTGAACTCGGCGACCGAATTGCCATCCTTGTCTTTCAGAAGCAGGTAGAGCT
Organism: Tabrizicola sp.; assembly: GCA_016792685.1. GTDB lineage: Bacteria > Pseudomonadota > Alphaproteobacteria > Rhodobacterales > Rhodobacteraceae > Tabrizicola. Next base: position 54,301 of record JAEULQ010000003.1, read on the forward strand.
GGCACGGGTCGCTCCCGGTCTCGGTCCGGACGCAGCGCTGTTCCCAGGCCTCGAAATTGGCCGCCGTATAGGTGCTGCCCGGGCCATCTTCGGCGCCGACTTCCTGGCCAAGCGAGAGGTTTTCGCCGGTTGCCGCATCCGCAGCGACGGTTTCGGATTCCTGCGCCGGCTCTTCGGTGGTCTGTGCGAACAGGGGTGCGCCAGCCAGTGCCAGGATCAGGGCAATCGCGGTGCTCGTGGTCTTTGCCATCTTCGACATTTCCTTTGGTCGGTCGATTGTCTCGCGGGTCTCTAGCATGCGGACCGGCCCAAGTCAGGTGCGAAAAAGCCACCCCGGCGCCCTTCTGCCTGACAAGGGCCACGAAATGAAAAAGGGCCGGAAGAACCGGCCCTTTTCGGATTGTTTTGTTTGCTCCCTGTCGGACTGGCCGACTTCATGGGAACGGACGCTACGGCGGAAAGTTGAAACCGTCAACGGGTTCTTTTGCGGAACGCGACAGAAAAAACCGCGCCTTTTCAAGGGCGCGGCCAGTTGACAGGGAGGAAGTCACCGTCGAACCCGAACGAAGCAGGGGTACGACGAGATGAGTGTGGCAGATCGGAGTTAACAATGTATGTTTGAGCCCGTCGGTGTCAGGGCGGTGGCTGCGCAAAGCGGCTCGCCTTCAGGTTGTAAGAGGCGGACGTGGCGGATCAATCGGGTATTGCAGACAGCATCTTTGTGGGTGGCGGTGGCGAAGGATATGGGGCGCCGCAACGGCTTCTTCTGAAATACGGCAATCGGCACGGGTTGATTGCCGGGGCAACGGGGACGGGAAAGACCGTGACCCTGCAGATCCTGGCCGAAGGCTTTTCGGCCGCCGGCGTGCCCGTCTTCCTTTCGGATGTGAAGGGCGATCTGTCGGGCATTGCTGCAGCTGGCTCGGCCGCGCACAAGCTGCACGACGCCTTCACCAAACGTTCGGCGCAGATCGGGCTGGACCTGCAGTATCGCGCCTTTCCGGTGATCTTCTGGGATCTCTTTGGCGAAAAGGGCCATCCGGTCCGTGCAACGGTGGAAGAAATGGGGCCGCTGCTTCTGTCGCGGCTCTTGGAGTTGAGCGATCCACAGGAGGGTGTCCTGAACGTGGCCTTCCGGCTTTCCGATGAGGAGGGCCTGCCTCTCCTGGACCTGAAGGACCTGCAGGCGCTTCTGACCTTCGTGGCCGAGAATGCCGAGGCGATTTCGAACCGGTATGGCTTGGTGACCAAGGAATCGGTGGGTGCGATCCAGCGGCGGCTTCTGGTGCTGGAGAACGAGGGCGGAGCGGGTCTTTTCGGTGAGCCCGCACTGGACCTCGCTGACCTGATGACGGTGGACGGCTCGGGGGCGGGGCGGATCAGCATTCTGGCTGCGGACAAGCTGATGAACTCGCCGCGGCTTTATGCGACTTTCCTGCTGTGGCTGCTGTCAGAGCTTTTCGAGATGCTGCCGGAGGTGGGCGATCCGGACAAGCCCAAGCTGGTCTTCTTCTTTGACGAGGCGCATCTTCTGTTCACCGATGCCCCGAAGGCGTTGATATCCAAAGTTGAACAGGTGGCGCGGCTGATCCGGTCCAAGGGGGTTGGGGTCTATTTCATCACCCAGAACCCGGCGGACGTGCCGGACACGATCCTGGGCCAACTGGGCAACCGGGTGCAACACGCGCTCAGGGCCTTCACGGCCAAGGACCAGAAGGACCTGGCCAAGGCGGCCGAGACCTACCGGCCAAATCCCCGGTTCAAGATCGATGAAGCCATTCGCGATGTCGGAACCGGCGAGGCGGTCACCTCGCTTCTGGAAGCCAAGGGCATTCCCGGCATCGCCGAGCGCACGCTGGTCCGGCCACCGTCAAGCCAGTTGGGGCCGATCGACGAAGCCGCTCGCGCCGCGGTGATGGCGGGATCGCCGGTCCGGGGCAAGTATGACACGCCGCTCGATCGTGACAGTGCCTACGAAAGGTTGCAGGCCCGGGCGGAAGCCGCTGCCCGCGAGGCACAGGCGGCCGAAGCGGAAGCTGAGCGCAAGGCCGAGGAGGAGAAAGAGTTCGCCCGCGCCCGCCGCTATGAGGGAAAGGGCTACAGCGACGACAGGCCGAAGCGCAGCGGCTCGGGTCGATCGGATTCCATCGGGACGGCCTTTGCCAAGAGCTTTGCCCGCCAGTTGGGTACGAGATCGGGTCAGGCCCTGGTGCGCGGCATCCTCGGGTCAATCTTCGGCAAGCGCTAACCTTCGGTTAACCGGAATCGGGAAGCATGGGCCGATGCCCATGCAGTCGCCCCCAAGCCCAGAGCAGTTTCTGGCCGAACTTTTCAGCTCGCGTGCCGCGGCAACCGGTGCCGTGATCCGGCGCAATGCGCGGGACATCGACCGCTTCTATGGGCGGGTGGCCTTTCTGGAGGAAATGCGAAGGCGGGGCTATGCGGTGGTCGAGAATGCGGGCCAGCTCGTGATCTTCTGCAACCGGGAACCGATCCGTCGTTTGGCCTGACGGTTGGGCTCGCGCCGATTTCCGTACGGAAATCGGTCCGGAAACCGTTCGGTTTCCGGCTCCGCCCGGTGACAGCGGCGCGGAAATCAGATCATCTTCGGCAGCGATTCCCCGGGAGGTTGAAATGAAACGGTCACGCATCAACGACATCATGCGCGCGGCGGACGATCTGATCCGGCACCACGGCTTTGTGCTGCCGCCCTTCGCCAATTGGTCCCCGGACCAGTTCAAGGCACGAAAGGATGTCAGTGCCATTGTCGATGCGCGTTGCGGTTGGGACATTACCGACTACGGCCAGGGCCGGTTCGACGAAATGGGGCTGTTCCTCTTTACCCTGCGCAACGGCCGGCTTGCGGACCTGCAGCGCGGCGGGGGCATGTGCTATGCCGAGAAGCTTCTGATCAGCCGTCAGGATCAGCTTTCGCCGATGCATACCCATGTCATCAAGGCCGAGGACATCATCAACCGGGGCGGGGCAACACTGGTGGTGGAGCTGTTCGGTTCGGACGACAAGGGCAACTTTGCCTATGACCGGGGTGGTGTCGTGCGCTGCGACGGGATCGAGCGGCACTATGGGCCAGGTGAGAAGCTGAAGTTCGCGCCGGGTGAAAGCGTTACCCTGATGCCGGGAGACTGGCATGCCTTCTGGGGCGAGGGTGGCGACGTCCTGATCGGCGAGGTTTCGACCGTGAACGACGATCTGACCGACAACATCTTCCGCGAGCCCATCGGGCGATTTGCCGAGATCGAGGAGGACGAGGCGCCCTGGCATCTTCTGGTCAGTGACTATGACCGCTGGCTGAAATGAAAAAGGGGGCGCAAAGGCGCCCCCCGAATTCTTTTCCGGTCTTCGTCAGTTGCCGGTACCCTCGGGCGGGCAGACGCCGTTGACCAGAGCGGTCTTGCAGACGGGTGCCGCCGAAGTGGTCTCGGTCGAGGTTGTAGCGGGTGGCGTGGCGGTTGCCGCCGCCGGGGCCACGACGGGTGCGGCACCAGTTGCGATCGACGGCGGCGGAAGTACCTTGAGCGTCGGGACGGCCCCCGCTGGGATCTCGGGCTTCGGAGCGACGACCTTGGGTGCTGGCGGCTTGGGAATGTAGAGACCTTTCGGCATCTCGCCGGACGAGGTCAGAACAATCACCTTCTCACCCCCGGTCACGCGACCGTAGAGGTCCATGACATCCTGGTTGATCATCCGGATGCAGCCGGACGAGGCATTGTGGCCGATCGATTGCCATTCCGGCGTCCCATGGATGCGGTAGCCATAGTCGCGTCCACCCGAAGTCAGATAGATGGCGCGCGCGCCGAGCGGGTTTGTCGGGCCACCGGGCTGACCGACTTCATCGTATTTGGCCAGTTCCGGCTTGCGGGCGATCATTTCCTTCGGCGGGATCCAGGTCGGCCAGGGCTTCTTCTCGGACACGATCGCCTCGCCCGACCATTCGAACCCGGCCTTGCCCACGGCAATGCCATAGCGGATGGCCTTGTTCTTGCCGAGGACGTAGTAGAGCAGCTTGGTCTTCGGGTTGATGATGATCGTGCCGGGGGGCTGGTCCGTCTCATAAGCCACGACCTGGCGGCGATGGCTTTCGGGGATCTTGTCCACCGGGAGGGCCGGAATCTCGATCCCGGCGTCCATCGTGGCCACATAGACATTCTCGTCCGGCTTCGGCAGCGGCTGGTTCGAGGCCGAGGGGCTGATCGTCGGATCGACGCAGGCGGCTAGCAAAAGCAGCGCAGCTGCGGCGGGACCAAGGGTGGTGCGTCCGATAATGCGGCGAGAGAGCAGAAACATCTAATTGACCTACATCCTTCAATCCCGCCGGCAGTATGCCGCAGGCCAGTTGCCTTTTACGCTAGCCGAGGCGCGCGCATGCGTCAAACCGTGCAGGGATTTGAATGCGATCACGGACGTGTGAAAAGGTGGATTTTCAGGGCATTGTGGCCGACGGGCCGCAAGTCGGGCCCGTCGGTGCCGGGTCAAACCGGCCAGATCAGAGCACGGTGCGCACCGCCCAGAGCTCGGGGAAGAGCTGGACGTCCAGCATCCGCCGCAAGTAAGCGGTCCCTGAGGTTCCGCCCGTGCCCCGCTTGACGCCGATCACCCGCTCGACCGTGGTCAGATGGTTGAAGCGCCAGCGGCGGAAATAGTCTTCGAAATCCACCAGCTTTTCGGCCAGTTCATAGGCCTGCCAATGCGCCATCGGGTCACGATAGACGGTTTCCCACAGGGCCTGGACGCCGTCATGTGCGTGCCACGGCTGCCGCAGATCCCGATTGAGGACATCGTCGGGCACCGAAAACCCGCTCCGCGCCAGGTACCGCAGCGCCTCGTCATAAAGCGTGGGCCGGGTGAGTTCGGCCTCCATCCTTTCGGTGAGGTCCGGCCGGTGCGCATGAGGGCGCAGCATCGCAAGGTTGCGATTGCCGACGGCGTATTCGATCAGACGGTATTGCCAGGACTGGAACCCCGAGGACTGTCCAAGGCTTTCGCGAAAGGTCGTGTAGTCCGACGGCGTCATCGTGCGCAGCACGTCCCAGGCATTGTTGAGCTGTTCGAAGATCCGCGCCACGCGGGCAAGCATCTTGAAGGCTTCCTGCGCGGCGTCGCCGGCGATCTTGCGCCGCGCGGCGTCGATTTCGTGCAGCGCAAGCCGCATCCAGAGCTCGGAGGTCTGGTGCTGGATGATGAACAGCATCTCGTCATGCGCATCAGACAGCGGGGCCTGCGCGGTCAGGATCTGGTCGATGTGCAGGTAGTCGCCATAGGACATCCGGCCGTCAAAGGCCATCTGGGCGCCATCGTCGGCGGGATTGTAGGGGCAAGTGGTCATGTCGCTCTCTCCAATGAAAACAGGGGTTTCAGGAAAGGAGCCGAGCCTCGCGGTTCAGGATCGACAGATTGCCCATGCGCCGCCAAAGCGCGACCCATCCCGAGGGGCGGCAGAGCGGCGGAAGGGCGCGCCTGGCCATCAGGTGACCCGTGCGCGCTGCTTGAATTCGGGCTTGTCCCAGCTTCCGTATTCCATGATCCGGGCCAGAACGTTGACGGCGCGCGCGACGTCATCTTCGTCGACGAAGAGCGGGGTGAAGCCGAAACGCAAGATGTCCGGCGCCCGGAAGTCGCCGATCACGCCCTCGGCAATCAGTGCCTGCATGATCGCATAGCCCTCGGGGTGACGGAAACTGACCTGGCTGCCGCGCATCAGGTGGGAACGTGGTGTTGCCAGTTGCAGCATGGGTGCGCGGGTCTCGACCCCGTTGATGAACTGATCCTGCAGTCGAAGCGACTGGGTGTGGATCTCGGCCATGTCGACGCCGTCCCAGACGTCCAGCGCAGCCTCAAGCGCGGCCATCTGAAGGATCGCCGGAGTGCCGACCCGCATCCGCTCGATCCCGTGGCCTGGACGGTAGGACAGGTCGAAGGCGAAGGGAGATTCGTGGCCGAGCCAGCCGGAGAGGGCAGGGCGGGCGGTCTCGGCATGTCGGGGTGCGACATAGATGAAGGCCGGGCCACCGGGGCCGGAGTTGAGGTACTTGTAGGTACAGCCGACCGCGAAGTCGGCGTTGGCAGCGGTCAGGTTCACTGGAATGGCGCCTGCGCTGTGGGCGAGGTCCCAGATTGTCAGCGCCCCCATTTCATGCGCGCGCTTGGTGATGTCGGCCATGTCGTGCCGACGTCCGGTACGGTAGTCGACCTCGGTGATCATGGTCACGGCGACGGTGTCGTCGATCGCCGCCATCACTTCCTCGGGTGCCACGGTTTTCAGGCGGTACTGGCCGCCGAGTGTGCGGCAGAGGCCTTCGGCCATGTAGAGGTCAGAAGGGAAGTTTCCGGTGTCCGAAAGGATCACGCGGCGCTTGGGGTTCATTTCCAAAGCCGAGGCCAGGGCCTGATAGACCTTGATCGAGAGCGTGTCGCCAAGGACGACCGTCCCCGGACCCGCGCCGATGAGCTTTGCTATCCGGTCGCCAAGAACGGCCGGCTGTGCCATCCAGCCGGCCTTGTTCCAGCCCCGGATCAGCATTTCGGCCCATTCGTCCTGCATTACCCGTTCCATGCGGGCCGGAGCCGACTTGACCATGGGTCCAAGCGAGTTGCCGTCCAGATAGACGACACCTTCGGGAAGGTGAAACAACTGCTTCTTTGCGGCGAAATCGATGGGCATATGGAGGTCCTGTGGGTTTGGGCTGTTATGCGCGGGATGGTCAGAAATTTCAAGCTTGAAATGGTTCGCGGTTGTGGACGCCCGATCTCTGGCCCAGACTGGCGCGATGAGGCATGAACCGATCATAAACGCGACCGATGGCACCCGGCCGGACCCAAGGGCGCCCGGGGTGATCCGGCTGCGACAGGCAGCGCGGGCGTCGTTCCGGGCCGTGATCGGCGAGGCCTCGGTCATCCTGCGGGTCGAGCAGGGACGCAAGGTGATAAGGGGTGGCTGGATCGCCGAAGTGCCAGAGGGGGCGATCAGCCTCATGCCTGCGGCGATCCCGCTGGATGTCGAAAACCATCCTTCAGTTGTCGGGCCCTACCGGGCGACGGCCTTGCTGATCCCCGCCGGACTTGCGGTGCCCCTGGGACGATCGCAAGCGATGTGTACGTCCGACAGCCGGGTTTCCGAGGCTTTCGACCGCGCGCTTGATCTGTTGCGCCGGCCGACCACGCCGCAGGCGATCCGCGACCATGCCGTGCTTGAGGTTCTCTTGTGGCTGGATGCGGCCGGCTTGCGCCTGCCGCCACCTGGCCCGGGCCGGTTTTCCGATCGCGTGCGTCGCATGCTCATGTCGGACCTCGGGCATGGCTGGACCGCTGCCGAGGCGGCAGGGGCACTTGCCACCAGCGAGGCAACACTGCGTCGGCGGCTCGCGGCCGAAGGCCTGGGGCTTGCCGAGCTACTCATCGACATGCGCATGACCCGGGCGCTTGGGCTTTTGCAGGGGACCGATCTGCCGGTTTCCGAGGTGGCGCATCAGGTTGGCTATGCTTCGCCGTCGCGCTTTGCGTTGCGGTTCAAGGCGCGGTTCGGGGTGTCGCCCTCGGTGATCCGCGAAGGTTGATCGGTCCGGCGCAGAAGTTGATCGGCGGCGCATCCCGCTGCACGAAAGGCCGCTTTAGGGTGTGGGTACATCTGAAAAGGAGCCTTTCGATGAAAACCCGCCTGATCCCCGCGATTGTCTTGTGCCTGACCGGCCTTCCGGCCCTTGCGGACATGACTTTGACCTCCCCCGATTTCGCCGAGGGCGCCGCGCTGCCGGACGCTCAGGTCTTGAACGGATTTGGCTGTTCGGGTGGCAACACATCCCCCGCCCTGGACTGGTCGGGTGCGCCCGAGGGGACGAAGAGCTTTGTCCTGACGGTCTTCGATCCCGACGCGCCGACAGGATCGGGCTGGTGGCACTGGACCGTTGCCAACATTCCGGCAGATGTCACCGGACTGCCCGCGGGCGCAAGCCCGTCTGCCCTGCCGGAGGGCGCTGTCGAAGGCCGCACCGACTTTGGCGCCCCGGGTTTCGGCGGTGCCTGTCCGCCTGAGGGGGCTGACGCACATCGCTATGTCTTCACCATCTATGCCATGCCCGAGGCAACCTTGCCGCTGGACGCAAACGCCTCTGGAGCGATGTTCGGCTTCTTCGCCAACGCGATGGCACTGGACAAGGCAACGCTGACGGCCACTTACGGCCGTTAGGGTTGCGCCCGGCCTGAGCCTCTGTCTAGATCGGGCGGAACGGAGGTTCCCTTGCGCCCGATCCTCACCAAAATCGACATTCCACCCAGCTGGCTTGCGCTGCACCTTGCCGGAGCCTGGATTCTGTCCCTTGTCTCGCCGCCGCTTCTTGGCGCGGCTGGGGCTTGGGGCGGGAAGCTATTCGTGGGGCTTGGCGCACTCTTGATGGTGACGGCAATCCTGACGATGACCCGCCACCGCACGACCGTAGTGCC
>JAEULQ010000007.1 GCA_016792685.1 Tabrizicola sp.
CGCCGGTGCTGCGTGCGTACTCGGCCCGCAACCGGTCGGGCTGCGTCCGGATCCCGTGGACTGAATCGCCGAAAGCCAAGCGCGTCGAGGCCCGCTTCCCCGATCCGTCGGCGAACCCCTACCTCGCTTTCGCGGCGCTGCTGATGGCCGGCCTCGACGGCATCAAGAACAAGATCGACCCGGGTCCGGCTTCGGACAAGGATCTCTACGATCTGCCGCCGGAAGAACTGGCTGAAATCCCGACCGTCTGCGGTTCGCTGCGCGAAGCGCTGGAGGAACTGGAGAAGGACATGGACTTCCTTCTCGCCGGCAACGTGTTCGACCGCGACCAGCTTGAGGCCTACATGGCGCTCAAGTGGGAAGAGGTCTACGCCTACGAGCACACGCCGCACCCGGTCGAGTATCAGATGTACTACTCCTGCTGACATCCAGGCAGGGTCAGGAAAAGGGCGCCTCCGGGCGCCCTTTTTCATTTCAGTGGGTTACGCACGGACCTCCCGGCGCATGGCTTGTGCGCCGTGGTTGCGGGGCTGCGGGTGGCGGGGTAACCTTGGACGCAAGCCAGAACGGAGCCGTCCCATGCGGTCAGACGATCCCCGCGCCAAGCGGGGCGAAAAGGCCAAGCCGCGCATCTGGGCTTCGGGCGGGCAAAGACCTCCGTTTGACCTGCGCGCCTTTGGCCGGGCCAGCCTGCATCTTACCCGCGAAGGCATGGCACCCCTGCTTGCCTGGGCCGCGAGGGCGGGCCGCAAGGCCGCGATCAGCGTGAAAAGCGGCAAGGGACGGATCCCGGCGGGAAAGCTCGGCAGGGCCGAACGCTTCGTGCCGTCGCATCTTCGCGTGGCGGCCTGGATCAAGAACCTGGGGGCGACACTCGCCCATGCCAGCGCGACGGCCGACCCGGACGTGAAGCGCGGCAATGCGCTCGTGGCCGAGATCGAGCCGCATCTCTGGGCGGACAGCGATCCCGCCCCTCCCCCTGCGCTCGCCACGAAAGATCCGGATGCTGTCGCACCGGTCGTCCTGGCGGAACCGACCACGCCGGCAGACGACCCGCTGGCGTCGATTCGCGGCGACCTCGGGGGTGATGGGGCACCCACAAAGGCAAAGAAGGCTGCGAGCCGGCCGCACGCGGCAGGCGCCCCTTCGGCACCGCCCGCCCCGCCAGGCCCAGTGGCGGCCGGGGCAATCCAGGTCTCGGGTTACCTAATCGGTTGGGCCGTGACGATCCTTGCCCTGCCCTATGGGCTGGCCCGGGCGCTCTGGGCCTTTGCCAAAGGGCAGGATCTGCGGACCATCGGAACCGAAGACTGAACCGCCGTCACGCCCCGTTTGGAGGGCAAGGACACCAGCCCTGCGCTGCAAGTCCCGCAATCAGGAATGCACCTGCGAATCAACTAAAGGGCGACATTAAGCGCAAAACGATTTGCCTGACAATACCTACTTCTATAAATATTCCTTACCCCCATTTAAAGAATCTGCCGCAATTCTGTCCCAATTCGATTAGAAACGGATGGCGCTGAGCGCCCAATTTTCGGGCAATCTTTATATGCAACATGCGGCCAACGTGAGTTGGCTGCCGCCGGGCTGAGTGATTCGGAAATTTGGCTGCTGATGCCGGATCACCTGGCTCCAGGAATGGGCAATGAGGTAGGGCATTTCATGGTGTTGAAATCTGTTGGTCGGAAGTTGCGGTTCCAGGTTCTGGTCCTCTTGACCTGCCTGATCAACGTTTGGGGCAATCTGGCGCTGGCCGCGCATACCTCCAACGATTGCGCGCCACAGTCTTTCACCGTCGCTTGGGGCGGTACCTATGAAATGTCACTTCTGCCATGCGATTCGTTGGGCGGCGCTTTTGGCTTTGGGACGGGCCCGGTAACCGGCCCCGCCCTACCCCAGCACGGAACAGCAATGTTGCGCGACGTCTTCGTTCCGCCGTCAACCGCTGACAGCAGGTTGACATATACCCACAATGGGTCGAGCGGCACGACAGATTACTTCGAGACGGTCGATATGGATGGGGATACGATCGGATTTACGGTCACCATCACACCCCCGACCTCGGCGATCACTGTCAATCCCGCGACCCTGCCCACCCTGACGGCCGGGTCTGCTTTCAGTCAGACCCTGACTTCGTCGGGCGGGACCGCGACCTACACCTATGCGCTGCAGAGCGGGGCATTGCCGCCCGGCTTGTCGCTGAGCTCTGGCGGAATACTGAGCGGGACGCCCACGCAACGCGGCAGCTACGGCTTCTCCGTACGGGTGACCGATTCTCATTCCCCGCCTCGAACCTACGACAAGGGATATGCGGGAACCGTGCAGCCGGCCACTCTGACGATGAGCCCGAACCTGATCATCATTCCAAGAAACCAAACCGTCAGCCGGACCCTGACCACAAGCGGCGGCGTCGCTCCCCTTTCCTATATGGTCGAGACTTTCCCCAGCAACATGCCCGCGGGTCTTACCCTCTCTTCAGGCGGGGTGATCAGCGGCTCGACCTCCGCTGCGGCGGGGGACATCGTGATGAGCATTCGGGTCACCGACAGCAGCACCGGTCCGGGCCAGTGGTTTGAACTTGAACCGCTGACGATACGCCTTGTCGACAACCTGTCCCCGACGGCCAATGCCGGGACGGATCAAACCGTCGCGTCCGGTGCCAGCGTGACCCTGAACGGTACGGCCTCCTCCGACCCCGAAAACGCATCCCTGACCTATGCCTGGACCCAGACCGGCGGGACCGGGGTGATCCTGTCCAGCGACACCGCGGCGAGCCCGACCTTCACCGCGCCGACCGTCGCGTTCAATGCTGCGCCGCAGGTGCTGACCTTCAGCCTGACGGTCAGCGACGGGGTCAATACCTCGACCGCCGACACCGTGCAGGTCACCGTGAACCCGGCTGCGAACCTGTCCCCGACAGCCAATGCCGGGACGGATCAGACCGTGGCCTCGGGCGCCAGCGTGACGCTGAGCGGCAGCGGGTCGGATCCGGAGAACCAGGCCCTGACCTATGCCTGGACCCAGACCGGCGGGACCGGCGTGACGCTCTCCAGCACAACTGCGGCAAGCCCGACCTTCACCGCCCCGACCGTCGCGTTCAATGCTGCGCCGCAGGTGCTGACCTTCAGCCTAACGGTCAGCGACGGGGTCAACACCTCGACCGCCGACACGGTGCAGGTCACCGTGAACCCGGCGGCGAACCTGTCCCCGACGGCCAATGCCGGGACAGATCAGACCGTGGCCTCGGGCGCCAGCGTGACGCTGAGCGGCAGCGGGTCGGACCCGGAGAACCAGGCCCTGACCTATGCCTGGACCCAGACCGGCGGGACCGGGGTCCTCTTGTCCAGCACAACCGCGGCGAGCCCGACCTTCACCGCCCCGACACTGACCTACAATGCACCTGATGCGGTCCTGACCTTCGATCTGGTCGTGAATGACGGGGTGCAGGACAGTGTGGCCGACAGTGTAACGGTCACCGTCACCGCGCCGGTCGACGTGTCGCGCCCGAGCGTCACTTTGGCCGGCATGCCGGCCAGCGTCCTTCCCGGAAACAGCGTCACCATCTCGGCCAGCTTCAGCGAGACCGTGACCGGGCTGGCGCTGGGTGATTTCACGGTTACCGGCGGCTCGGCCACGGGTTTGTCGGGCAGCGGCAGCGCATATTCCGTGACCCTTCTTGCCGATGGCTCGGGCCCGCTGACCATCACGCTGCCGGCCAACATGGCCTTCGACGTGGCCAGCAACGGCAACCTCGCCTCGAACACGCTGTCCGCGACCTCGGCTGTCGGGGGCGAGACCGAGGAGGAGATCGCCCAGTACCTGGCCCGGCGGGCGAATGCGCTGGCCGGTGCACAGCCTGACCTGATCCGACTTCTGAACCCGGGCGGCAATGCGCAGGTGTCGGTCTCGAGCAAGGGCTTCAGCTTTGCCACCAACGGCACCCAGTCGGTCTGGGCCAGCCTGACCGGCCGATGGGGCGAAACCGGCACGACGGACACGCGCTATGTCCTTGGCGCAGTCGGTGCCCATGCCTGGCTCAGCGACCGCACGATCCTCGGCCTCATGCTGGAGTTCGACCAGATGGTGCAGCGCGAAAGCGGCCGCCGGATCGAGGGCACGGGCTGGTTGATCGGACCCTATGTCGCGGGCCAGATCCAGGACCAGCCGCTCTACTACGAGGGCCGGCTCCTTTGGGGTCAAAGCCGGAACGAAGTCCTGCTCTTCGGGCCGGGCACCGCTGGCCGTTTCGACAGCACGCGGCTTCTGGCGCAATTCAAGCTGCAGGGCGAATTCGCACTTGGCGAGGCCATCGCCAGCCCCTTTGTCGATGCAAGCTATGTCTCGGACCGCCAGGACGCCTATACCGACGGGCTCGGCACCCCGATCGCCGCGCAAGAGGTGCGCCAAAGCCAGATTGCGCTGGGGATCGACCTGCGGCAGGCCTTTGTGGTGAACGGTGGGGTGCTGACGCCCTCGGCCGGGGTGTCGGCGGTCTACAGCAACACCAGCGGCTCCGGCACCACCGGGCTGGTCGACCCGGAACATGACGGCTGGCGTGGTCGCATAAGGGCCGGGCTGATCTATACCCGCGGCCTCAGCCGGTTCGAGGCACAGGCCTTCCTGGACGGGATCGGGACCGAAGACTACCGCAATTACGGGCTTAGCCTGGGCTTCGAGACCCAGTTCTGACCGCAAAGGACCCGCACGGGGCCGCCCAGCGGCCCCGTCGGATCACGCCAGAACGCGGGTGACGAAAGCTTCGATCTCGGTCTGGACCTCGCCGGTCTCGAAGGCCGAGCCGCCATGGCCCGCGCCCTGGACCAGCTTGTAATCCACTTCGGCTTTCGGATCCGCCGCAAGCCAGGCCTCGCGCAGGCGCTTGGCCTGCAGATCGGCAACCATGGGGTCGGCATCACCATGCCGGATCAGGATCGGCGGCAGCGGTTCGCGCAGGGCATCCAGCCGCCCGATCGGCCCCATGGCGCGGGCCATGGCCCGGTTCTCGCCGACCGGATAGCCCAGAAGCTGGCTTTCGGGGCTGGCGGCTGCATCGGTTGCGCCCATGGCCGGGGTCCGGCCCAGCGTGGCCATGTCCTGATCCATCGTGGAGAAATCCATCGGACCGTAAAGGCTGACCACACCCCGGGGCGCGAGGCCCACTTCGACCAAAGAAAGCGCGGTCTGCACAGCCAGAAATGCCCCGGCAGAATGCCCGAGCAGGACGATCCGTGACGGGTCGAGCCCAAGGGCCGCGCCCTGCCGCTGCAAGTGGACAAGCGCTGCCAGACAGTCGTCCCCTTGCGCGGGCCAGCGGTCGGTATCCGACAGCCGGTAGTTCAGCCGCACGACGGCAATGCCCGCGTTCAGCAAAGCGGGTGGGGCCGCAAGGTCGGTCTTGTCCCCCATCCGGAAGGCGCCGCCGTGGATCATCACCAGAACCGGCGCAGCACCTGTGCCCCTTGGATAGGTGACGTCCATTACCTGGCGCGGACCCGTTCCATAGGCGACTTCCTTGGCACCGGGGCTCCGCCAGCGCCAGAGCGCAAGGCCACCTGCAGCAGCAGCGGCACCGCCGATCAGAAGGGTTCTGCGGATCAGTCCGGGCATGGGATCTCCTGGGTCTAACGGGACGGTCGAACGGGCGGCACCCACATGGGCTGCTTTGACCACGCGTACGCGGCGGCTGCAACCGGGCCGTTTGCGACGGGACGTGTCGCGGCTGGCAAAGGCGGCGGATTGCCGCCGGGGCAGGTTTGTCGCAGCCAAGGGGGAACCACATGACCAGCTTTCACCGCGACCGGCGCAAGATCGACCCGAACCGCGCTGACCGGTTGGGGGATGGCACGCCCAATGACAACGACCGGGTCGAGATCGGTCCCACGCAACTTGCCTTCCGGGAATGGGAGGCCGCGGGTCTGACATTGCCCAACCTCGAACGGATGCGCCACGACAGGTGGCGCAAGCTCGTCGCGGGGCTCATTGCGCGGGACTACGGCGGGCTCCTGATGTTCGATCCCCTGAACATCCGATACGCGACCGATACGACCAACATGCAGCTTTGGAACACGCACAACCCGTTCCGGGCCTGCCTGCTCTGTGCCGATGGTCACATGGTGATGTGGGAGTACAAGAACTCACCCTTCCTCGTGACCTTCAACCCGCTGGTCAAGGAACTGCGCTCTGGCGCGACCTTCTTCTACAATTCGACGGGCGACCGGGGGCAGCAGGCGGCTCAGGGCTTTGCCGCCCAGGTCGATGAGGTGATGCGGGCGCATGCCGGCACCAACCGGCGGCTGGCGGTGGACAAGATCATGGTCCATGGCCTGCGGGCGCTTGAGGCTGCGGGTTTCACGGTCGAAGAAGGCGAAGAGGTGACGGAACGGGTGCGCGCCGTGAAGACGCCGGACGAGATCCTGGCCATGCGCTGCGCCCATCACGCCTGCGAGGCCGGGATTGCCGAGATGGAGGCTTTCACCCGCGCAAACGTGCCGAAGGGCGGGGTCTCGGAAGACGCGATCTGGGCCGAGCTGCATGCGGCCAATATCCGGCGCGGGGGCGAGTGGATCGAGACCCGGCTTCTCGCCTCCGGGCCCCGGACCAACCCCTGGTTCCAGGAATGCGGCCCCCGGATCGTGCAGCCGGAGGAGATCGTCGCTTTCGACACCGACCTGATCGGGGCTTACGGGTTCTGCATCGACATCAGCCGCACCTGGTGGGTGGGCGAGACGAGGCCCTCGAACGCGATGATCAGCGCGTTTCACCACGGGCTGGACCATATCCGCGATCATCAGGCGCGGCTGAAGCCAGGCGTCACGATCGAAGAGCTTGTCTTCGGCGGGCATCAGCTGGCCCCGGAATACTGGAAGCAGAAATACAGCTGCAAGATGCACGGGGTCGGGCTTTGCGACGAATGGCCCTATGTGAACTACCCCGACGGCTGGACGCCAGGAGCCTTTGACGCAGCCCTCGAACCCGGCATGGTCCTCTGCGTCGAGGCGCTGGTCAGCCCGGAGGGCGGGGATTTCTCGATCAAGCTGGAAGATCAGGTGCTGATCACCGAAACCGGTTGCGAGAACCTGACGAAATACCCGTTCGATCCAAGGCTGCTTGGCTAGCTGCGCCTGGGCGGCATTTCAGGCCTAAAGCTCGACCTCGGCCAGAAGGCCCAGATGGTCCGACCCCTGCGCGCCACGGGGTGCAACCCGGCCGCTGCCCGATGCAAAGACATGGTCGATCGGCAGGCGAAACCACTGGGAAAACCCAAAGAAGGTCCCGACGGTCGGCCCGGCCGGCCGCACCCCAAGGATGTCAGCCAGGCGCTTCACCGAATTGGCCCAGCGGACCATGTTGAAATCCCCGGCCAGGATTGCAGGCCCCTGAAGCTTGTCGAGAACAGGCAAGATCAACTCGACATGGCCGGCCTGCCGGTAGGGCCAGGGCCATTGCAGATGGACCGAGACCACCCAAAAGCGATTGCCACCCCCCGCAACCTGGATCGCGGCCATGCCCGGCGCGCAGAAGCCGGTGTCCGCCACGGTCGCAAGCCTGGTCAGGACCGCCGTTCCGCCAACCCGGCCTCCCTTGCAGACATGCTGGTTCGGGAAGTCCTTCTCAAGCTCGGCCAACAGGGCAAGGTTCGGCTCAGAGACCTCTTGCAGGGTCACGATCTCGGGCGAGGTGGCGCGGATGTCGGCTGCAAGGCTGGCCAGGTCCCCGTTCCGGTACAGCATGTTCTTCTGGTAGACGAGATAGCTTCCGGGCGGTCCGGGCCAATTGTAGGCCAAGAGCACCTGCCCTCCGGTCACCATCGCCAGCAAGAGGGAACCGAAGGCCGCCATTCTGAGACCGGCAAAGCTGGCCATCACCGCAAGGAAAAGTACAGCCAGGGCGGCCATCCCGCGACCGACAGCCAGCGAATCGCCAATCGGATGCAGCCAGCCGAGGTAGCCGCCGATCAAAGCCAGGATCGCCAGCACAAGCGCCGCACCGATCAGTTTCGGCCAAGTCTCGTTGTTGCCATCCATTCCGTTTGCCTTGCCACAGCCCCTGTGGGGCGCACTCATTCATGTCCCTCGATCAGACCCAGGACCAGCGTCCGCAAAGGCGGGCCCATCTCGGCCCCTGTGGTCAGTCGCAGGTTTTCAAAGCCGATCACTGCGGCATAAATGAGGTGCGCCTTTGTCTCCAGTTCGGCAACTGTGCCACCGGCTGCGCGCAGGAAATCCTGCAGGTCGCGAAGCCTTTGTCGATCGACCCGCTCCAGCACCGCCCTGGCGCGCGGATCTGTCCGGCCCCAGTCGCGCAAAGCTGGCTCGATCTCGACGCCGCCCACGGCCTCTCCCGGCAGGACCGAGACCATGTCGACCAGAAGCAGAAGCTGACCACGGCCGTCAAGACCGGAACCCTTGACCGCTGCCGTGATCGCCGTGGTCGCAACTTGCTCCCAAAGTTCAAG
>JAEULQ010000024.1 GCA_016792685.1 Tabrizicola sp.
TGGACGAGATCGACAAGATCTGCGCCCGTTCGGATGCACGCGGTGCCGATGTCAGCCGCGAGGGCGTTCAGCGCGACCTCTTGCCGCTGATCGAGGGGACGACAGTTTCCACCAAGCACGGGCCGGTGAAGACCGACCATATCCTTTTCATCGCCTCGGGCGCCTTTCACATCGCCAAACCCTCGGATTTGCTGCCGGAATTGCAGGGTCGCCTGCCGATCCGGGTGGAGCTTGCCCCCCTGAGCGAGGAAGACTTCGTCCGCATCCTGACCGAGACCGAAAACGCACTGACACGGCAATATGCCGCGCTGATGGCGACCGAGGAGGTTTCCGTCACCTTCACCCCCGACGGGATCGCAGCCCTCGCCCGCATCGCCGCCGAAGTGAACCGCGCGGTCGAGAACATCGGCGCGCGGCGCCTATACACGGTGATGGAGCGGGTCTTTGAAGAGCTGTCCTTCAACGCTCCAGACCGCTCTGGGCACGAGGTCACGGTGGATTCGGCCTTTGTAGAGACGAATCTTGGCGCGCTCGCACGGTCGGCAGACATCTCGCGCTACGTCCTTTGACGGATCGAATGCCGCTTTCTCCCCGCGCCGGGCTTTTGTAGGCTCGGCGGGCGCACAAGGGGGCAGGATGTGACCGACGACGCCGTGACGCCGATGATGGCGCAGTATCTGGAGATCAAGGCGCAGAACCCCGGCGCGCTTCTGTTCTACCGGATGGGCGACTTCTACGAGATGTTCTTTGATGACGCCGTTGCGGCGGCGGCGGCGCTCGACATCGCCCTGACCAAGCGCGGGTTCCATCTGGGCGAACCCATCGCCATGTGCGGCGTCCCGGTTCATGCGGCCGAGGGTTACCTGCTGACCCTGATCCGCAAGGGTTTTCGCGTGGCGATCGCGGAACAGCTTGAGGATCCGGCCGAGGCGAAGAAGCGCGGCTACAAGGCGGTGGTAAAACGCGACGTCGTGCGTCTGGTCACCCCGGGCACGCTGACCGAAGATTCGCTGCTTGAGGCCCGTCGTCACAATTTCCTTGCCGCCTGGTCCGAAGTCCGCGACAGCGCCGCCATTGCCTGGGCCGACATTTCGACAGGCGAGTTTCGGGTGATGCCGTCTTCGCTTTCGCGACTTGGCCCCGACCTTGCCCGCATCGCACCGCGTGAGCTTTTGCTGAATGAGGCGCGAGAGCGGGAAATCGTCTCTAACATGGCTGAAACCGGGGTGTCGATTACGCCGCTTTCGCGCGGAAGCTTCGATTCGGCCAATGCCGAAAAGCGCTTGTGCGAGATGTTCGGCGTGGCTTCGCTGGACGCGTTCGGGACTTTCGACCGGGCCGAAGTCTCCGCCATGGGCGCGCTTCTCGACTACCTTCACCTGACCCAACGCGGCCGCCTGCCCCTCCTCCGCACCCCGATACGTGAGGCCCTGGGCGGCACGATGCAGATCGACGCCGCGACCCGGCGCAATCTGGAACTGACCCAGGCGCTGTCGGGGGGCCGTGAAGGCTCGCTTCTGTCAGCCATCGACCGCACGGTGACTGCCGGGGGCGCCCGGCTTCTTGAACGTCGGCTCTCTTCACCCTCGCTCGATCTTGGCGTGATCCACCAGCGGCAGGCCGCGCTCCGTTATTTCCTCGACAATCCGACGCTCCGCGACAGCCTGCGTGAGGCGCTGCGGCGGGTCCCGGACATCGACCGCGCCCTTTCCCGTCTTGCGCTCGACCGAGACGGCCCGCGCGACATGGCGGCGATCCGGGCTGGACTGGAGCAGGCGGAGCGGATTGCCGGGCTTCTGGCCGATGCTCCGCCGCTTCTGGCCGAAGCCGCCTCGGCCCTTGTCGGTCACGGCCCGCTTGTTGACCATCTGACCCGCGCGCTGGTGGCGGAACCGCCGCTGCTGGCCCGCGACGGCGGCTTCATCGCGCCTGGCCATGACCCGGAACTGGACGAAACCCGCGCGCTGAGGGACGAAGGGCGCGGAGTGATCGGGCGGATGCAGGCGGAATATGTCGAGAAGACCGGCATCCAGAGCCTGAAGATCAAGCACAACAACGTGCTGGGCTATTTCATCGAAACGACGACGACCCATGAAGACCGGATGCGGGCCATGCCCGAGCTCTTCATCCACCGGCAGACGACAGCCGGTCAGGTTCGCTTCACCACTCTTGCGCTCAGCGATCTTGAAACCCGGATCCTGAACGCCGGGAACCATGCACTGGAGATCGAAAAGCGTCACTATTCTGGCCTGAAAGCTGAAATCCTGGACGCCTCTGCACCCATCGCGCTTGCCGCAAGAGCACTGGCCGAGATCGACCTTGCCGCCGCCTTCGCCGACCTTTCTGCCGATGAGGCCTGGTGCGAGCCCGAGGTTGACGACGGCCGCGCTTTCCAGATTTCCGGTGGCCGCCACCCCGTGGTGGAACGCGCGCTGCGACAGCAGGGCGGCGGGCCTTTCGTGGCCAACGACTGCGCTTTGACCGAAGCCTCGACCCCGGCGATCTGGCTTCTGACCGGGCCGAACATGGCGGGTAAATCGACCTTTCTTCGACAGAACGCCCTGATCGCGCTTTTGGCTCAGGCAGGAAGCCATGTTCCCGCGACCAAGGCCCGCATCGGTCTTGTCAGCCAGCTTTTCAGCCGGGTCGGCGCCTCCGACGACCTGGCGCGGGGGCGGTCAACCTTCATGGTCGAGATGGTCGAGACCGCAGCGATCCTCAACCAGGCCGATGACCGGGCGCTGGTGATCCTTGATGAGATCGGGCGGGGTACAGCGACCTATGACGGCCTCTCTATCGCCTGGGCAACGTTGGAGCATCTGCACGAATCCAACCGCTGCCGCGCGCTTTTCGCCACGCACTACCACGAGATGACAGCTCTGGCCGGAAAGCTGCCCGGCGTGTCGAACGCTACGGTTGCGGTAAAGGAATGGGAAGGCGAGGTCATCTTCCTGCACGAGGTGCGCCAAGGCGCGGCCGACCGCAGCTACGGTGTGCAGGTCGCGCGGCTGGCGGGCCTGCCAGCATCGGTGATCGAGCGCGCGAAGGTTGTTCTGGAGGCCTTGGAGAAAGGCGAACGCGAGGGCGGCAAGCAGTCGACACTGATTGACGACCTGCCGCTGTTCCGCGCCGCGCCCCCGGCCGCCGCGCCGGCCAGACAAAAGGTGTCCGCGGTGGAAGAGCGGCTCAAAACGGTTCACCCCGATGAGCTTTCGCCCATCGAGGCATTGAAATTGGTCTACGATCTTAAGGGGTTACTGTAGGAGGGGGCGCTGTGGCGCACCCTACTGCGTGTTGGACGAGACGCCGACCTGGGCCGGGCGCAACAGGCGGTCGTAAAGCATGAAGCCTTCGGTCGCGACCTGAATGATCTGGCCAGCCTTGGTTCCCGGCAGGGGTGCTTCGAACATTGCCTGGTGAAGCTGCGGGTCGAACGTGTCGCCAACTGCCGGGGTGATTGTGGTGATGCCGTGCTTCGCCATCACATTGGTCAACTCGCGCAGCGTCAGCTCCACGCCCTCGATCAGCGCGGAGGAGGCTGCCCGGCTCTCTTCGGGGATTGCCTGCAAAGCACGGCTGAGGTTGTCGTAGACTGGCAACAGGTCGCGGGCGAGCCGCGTGCTGCCATACATCTCGGCCTCTTTGCGGTCGCGATCGGCTCGCTTGCGGGAGTTCTCGGCATCGGCCAGCGCGCGCATGAACTTGTCGCGCATCTCATCGCGCTCGGCCCGCAAGAGCTCCAGCTCATCGGCAAGAACTTCGGTTTCTTCCAGCTCCACCTGCGGAGAAGCTGCTTCATCCTGCGACATCGTCACTTCCTCGTCTTGTCTCAGCCCTTGCCTCTCTCCGAGACAAGGCGGCCCACCAACTGGGCGGTGTAATCCACGATCGGAACGATCCGTCCGTAATTCAGCCGGGTCGGACCGATGACACCCACCGCACCGATGATTTTCCGGTCAGCGTTCATATAGGGAGAAACCACCAGACTTGAACCGGAAAGTGAGAAAAGCTTGTTCTCTGAACCGATAAAAATGCGCACGCCCTCGCCCGCCTCGGTCAGGTTCAGGAACTCGGCGATATCGCGCTTGCGCTCAAGATCATCAAAGAGCACGCGAATCCGCTCGATGTCGATCTGGTCGGCAACGCCCTCGATCAGGTTGGCACGGCCACGCACGATCAGCCGTTCCGAAGATTCGCCCGCATTCTCCCACAGCGCCAGCCCGCTTTCGACCAGCTCGCGCGCCAGCGAATCAATCTCTTGCCGGCGGGCGGCGATCTCGGCCACCATGTTGTGGCGCAACTCGGAAAGGGTTCGCCCTTCGGCCAGGGCGTTCAGGAAATTCGCAGCCTCGCGCATCGATGATGGAGTCTGGCCTGGTGGCGGAGAGAAGACCCGGTTTTCCACCTGGCCATCGGCAAAGACCAGAACGACAAGCGCGCGGTCGGCCCCAAGGCTCACGAATTCGATGTGCCGGATCGCAGCTTCCCGCTTGGGCGCCAGCACGACGCTTGCGCCCCGAGTGATGACGGACAGCGCAGCGCCGACCTCGTCCAGAAGCGTTGTCACATCATGGTCATTGGCCCCGAGTGTGGCGTCGATTCGCTCCTGATCCTCAGGCGCGACGGTGCCGACTTCCAGCAGGCTGTCGACGAACATCCGAAGTCCCGCCTGGGTCGGCACGCGACCGGCCGAAACATGCGGGCTGTCCAGGAGGCCGAGATATTCCAGATCCTGCATGACATTGCGCACCGTCGCGGCCGAGACCCTTTCGGACATGCTGCGCGTCAAGGTCCGTGAGCCGACGGGCTCGCCCGATGTCAGATAACCTTCGACCACCCGGCGAAACACTTCGCGGGTCCGATCGTTCATGTCGGAAAGAATCGCCTGCGGGTTTGTCATCGGCTATCGGAGGCCGCTCCTGGTCAATCGGGGTTGCATCGCCTGCCCCGGGTTGCGTAAGTGGCCGCATCCCATCGAAAGGCTCATCCATGCGTCCCTCTGGCAGAAAACTAAGCGATCTTCGGGCGGTTTCAATCGAAACTGGCGTGATGAAGCATGCCGAGGGCTCTTGCCTGATCAAAATGGGCGAAACCCATGTGCTTTGTTCGGCCACGATCGAAGACAAGGCACCGCCGTTTCTGAAAAATACCGGCCAGGGCTGGGTAACCGCCGAATATGGCATGCTGCCCCGGGCAACGAATTCCCGCACGCGGCGCGAGGCTGCGGCAGGAAAACAGTCGGGCAGAACACAAGAAATTCAAAGGCTTATCGGAAGATCGCTGCGGGCGGGCGTTGATCGGCAGGCGCTGGGTGAGCGCCAAATCGTCATCGACTGCGATGTGATCCAGGCCGATGGCGGTACACGATGTGCGTCGATCACCGGCGGCTGGGTAGCTTTGCGCCTGGCTGTGAACAAGTTGCTGGCCTCTGGCGTCATCGTCAGTGACCCAATTCTGGATCACGTTTCTGCCATCTCTTGTGGTGTTTATGCTGGTCAGCCGGTGCTCGACCTCGACTATGTCGAGGATTCGGCGGCCGGGACCGACGGCAACTTCGTGATGACCGGCGCGGGCAAGCTGATCGAAGTGCAGATGTCGGCCGAGGGTTCTGCCTTTAGCCAAGAGGAGCTCCTGCATCTTCTGGACCTTGCACGTACCGGCAACGCGGCCCTCGTTGCTGCACAGAAAGCAGCGCTGGGGCTTTGAATGCTGAAGACCGGGGATCGCCTGCTGGTGGCCACGCATAACCGTGGCAAGCTGGAAGAGATCGCCGATCTTCTGGCGCCCTACGGTGTGTCGGTGGTCGGCGCGGGAGAGTTGGGCCTGCCCGAGCCGGAAGAGACCGAAACGACATTCGTCGGCAATGCCCGGCTAAAGGCACATGCAACAGCCAAGGCTTCTGGCCTCGTCGCGCTGGCGGATGATTCCGGTCTTGCTGTCGATGCGTTGGGAGGCGCGCCGGGCGTCTTTACTGCAGACTGGGCGACAACAGCCAAAGGCCGTGACTTTGCTGTCGGGATGGAGCGTGTGTGGCGCGAACTGGAAGCAATCCGCGCGCCGGAGCCGCGGCTGGCACAGTTCTGCTGCACTTTGGTCCTTGCGGCTCCTGATGGGCAAGATGTTGTTTTTGAAGGAAAGTCTCACGGTCGTCTGGTCTGGCCAGGTCGTGGCAGCCAGGGACACGGCTTTGACCCGATCTTTCAGCCTGACGGCTATGACATGACCTTTGGCGAAATGGATCGGTGGGAGAAGAACCGCCTCAGCCATCGCGCTGACGCGTTCGCCAAGCTTGTTGCGGCCTGTTTCCCGTGAAACAGGAGATGGAGGACTGGCGCCACGCGGGGTTTGGCCTTTACCTCCACTGGCCCTTCTGCCAGTCGAAATGCCCCTATTGTGACTTCAACAGCCATGTCGCCGCGCGGGTCGACCAAACGCAGTGGCTGACGGCCTTCCAGGCTGAGATCGACCGGGTTGGTGCGCTGACAGAAGGACGGATACTCAACACAGTCTTCTTCGGCGGCGGCACCCCCTCACTGATGGAGCCAGCACTTGTGCAGGGCATCCTGGACCAAGTTCGCGCCACCTGGACCTTGGCAAATGACGTGGAAATCACGCTTGAGGCCAACCCCGGATCGGTCGAGGCCGCAAGATTTGAAGGTTATGCCGCAGCAGGCGTGAATCGGGTTTCCCTTGGGATTCAATCCCTTGACCCAGACGATCTGCGCCGTCTGGGACGGATGCACAGCGTCGAGGAGGCACAAGCTGCCATCGGGATCGCCCAGTCGACATTCCGCCGGGTTTCGATCGACCTGATCTATGCCCGACAGGACCAGACTCTTGCGGCCTGGCGCGACGAGCTGCGTCGCGCCCTGGATTTCGGCACGTCGCATCTGTCGCTCTACCAGCTGACCATCGAGGACGGCACGGTCTTTGGTCAGATGCACGCCCGAAACCTGCTGCGTGGACTGCCGGAAGAGGATCTTGCGGCCGACATGTTCGAGCTGACGCAAGAAATCACGAGCGCGGCTGGTCTCCCGGCCTATGAGGTGTCGAATCATGCCCGCTCCGGTGACGAATCACGGCACAATCTGATCTACTGGCGCATGGGAGATTACGCCGGACTTGGTCCGGGGGCACATGGGCGACTCACTCTGAACGGCAAGCGATTCGCGACCGAGGCTGAGCGTATGCCCGCTGTCTGGCTCTCGAAAACGCTCGCCCAGCCCGGCAAGTGTGAACGCGTCGAAGCCTTGCCGGCTGACGACCGGGCCAGCGAATACCTCATGTTCGCCCTCCGCCTTCGCGAAGGCGCCTCGCTTGAGCGCTACGCCGCGCTTGCCGGCTCGCCGCTATCGCAAAAGGCCCTGGCCGAGGTTCAAGACCTTGGTCTGCTGCACCAAGACGGTGATCGCATCTGCACAACACAGTCAGGCGTCATGATGCTGAACGGCGTGCTCCGCGCCCTTTTGGCCGATCGGCGCAGCGCTGGTTAATCGTCGCCCGCCAACACGCCATCTGGTGTTCTGGAAAGCAACTGACACAGCATGTCGAGGTCATCCAGGCTTCCATAGCGAATGCTGAGTTGCCCCTTTTCGCCGCCGGCCTCATGTTCGATCCGCACTTGCATGCGCAGATTGGCTGAAAGATCTGCCTCCAGAGCGCGGGTGTCGGCGTCCTTCTCGGGTCCCCTCGCGGCCTTCGGGCTTGAGCTCTTTGCGCTTGAGTCTGCCTTGACCAGCTTCTCGGTCTCACGGACCGACAGTCCCTTGGCGACGATCTGAGCAGCGAGATCCGAAGCCTTGGGATGGCCGATCAGGGCCCGGGCATGGCCCGCCGTCAGCTTGCTGTCGCGGACCATGTCCTGGACTTCGGCCGGAAGCGTCAGCAGCCGCAACAGGTTGGCGACATGGCTGCGGCTCTTGCTCAGCGCTTCGGCCAGCTTTTCTTGCGTGTGCCCGAATCGAGTCATCAGCTGCCGGAAGCCGAGCGCCTCTTCGATCGCATTCAGGTCTTCGCGCTGGATGTTCTCGATGATCGCAATTTCCAGGACTTCGGAATCGCTAAGCTCCCGCACTACAACAGGAACTTCGTGCAGCTGAGCCAGCTGGGCAGCGCGCCAGCGCCGTTCGCCCGCAACGATCTCATAGACGTCGCGGCCGGGTTTCCGGCGCACGATCAATGGTTGGATCACACCTTTCTGCCGAATCGAATCAGCCAGGCTGTCTAGTTCTTCCCGCTTGAAGTCCAGCCGCGGCTGCTGTGGGTTCGGTTCCAGCTTGTCGACTGGCAGATGGATCTCGGCCCGCCGAGGCCCCGCTGCCTGATCGGGACCCGCCAGATGCACGTCTGCCATCAACGCTGACAGCCCGCGGCCAAGCCCACGCTTCTCGTTCTTGCCACTCATTCTTCAAGCCTCTGAATCTGCAGGGATCTTCCGCCGGTCTGCAATTTCCTTCGCCAGGGCCCGATAGGCCTCGGCGCCCTTCGATCCGGGGTCATACGTCAGCACCGGCAAAGCATAGGACGGGGCCTCGCTGATCCGGACATTGCGTGGAATAGTCGTCTTCAGGACGAGTTCGCCCATGTTCGCCCGCGCATCGGCTTCGACTTGGGTCGTAAGTCTATTGCGGCGATCGTGCATTGTCAGAACAACGCCCTCGATTCGCAGCGCCGGGTTTGCTGACCGCCGCACGTCGCGAATCGTCAGCATGAGCTGAGACAGACCCTCAAGCGCGAAGAACTCGCATTGCAGTGGGACTAGAACCGAATCGCACGCAACAAGCGCGTTGACAGTCAAAAGACTTAGAGCCGGAGGGCAGTCGATCAGGATATAGTCAAACCCGTAGCTCTCCATCGCTGGTTGCCGGATCGCGTCATGCAGAAGGAAACTGCGCTTTTCGTTCGACACAATGTCCAAGTCAGCTGACGACAAATCGGCATTCGCTGGAATGATCATGACGCCCGGGATTCCGGTTTCGATCACAACATCCTGTAGATTGACGTCGTCAACGATCAAGTCGTAGCTCGTCTTCTTTCGCGCGTCCGGCCGAATTCCGAATCCAGTAGACGAGTTTCCCTGGGGGTCGATATCGACAAGCAGCACTTTCTTGCCAAGCTCGGCCAAGCCCGCTGCTAAGTTGATTGCTGTCGTTGTCTTGCCGACACCACCCTTCTGGTTTGCAAGAGCAAGGATGTGAGCGCGCGGTCTGTCAGGCATGTTTTGCACGTTTGATCTTCCTGATCACAAGAATTGCAGCGCTTGGTTCAGACAGGCTTTGCTGAACCTCGACCTCGAAGTCCCACGACTTGATAGCCGCGACAAGCTCTTCGTTGTAACGGCTGCCCTTCTGGAAGATCGCTACTCCATCTGGCAGCAAGTGCTGGTCCGCAAATGCTAGCAGCTCAGAGAGCGGGGCAAGCGCGCGCGCTGAAAGGACGTCAGCAGCCAGGGGCTGGAGCGATTCGATTCGATCCGAGCGCACTTCAGCTTGCAAGCGAAGCTCCTGGACTGCTTGGCGCAGAAAAGTCGCTTTGCGCAAGTCTGCTTCGACAAGAACAACACGCAGGGATGGCTGAAGCTCTCTTGCTAGAATTGCAACGACAAGCCCCGGAAACCCGCCCCCGGATCCAAGGTCGACCCACTGACGCGCGCTTGGGGGGTAGTGTGAGAATACTTGCGCAGAATCAACAATGTGCCGGTTCCAGAAGTCCTGAAGCGTGGATTTGCTTACAAGGTTGATTGCTGGCGTCCAGCGTCGCACAAGCTGTTCGAAACCCCTCAGCGCTGCCAATGTTTCACGTGAAACATTAATGCCCGCGACGGAAAGCTCTTCTTGATCCGTCATCCCACAAGCCGCTCCGATTGTGGTTTGCGGAGGTGCGCAAGGACAAGAAGCAACGAAGCGGGCGTAACACCTTCGATCCGCCCCGCTTGAAGAATTGTCTCTGGCTTCAAGCGCGACAGCTTTTGCTTCAGCTCGTTCGACAAGCCCGAGATCCGCGCATAGTCGAAGTCCTGCGGAATGCGTTGCGTTTCTTGCCGGCGCAAGTCCGCTACTTCCTTTGCTTGCCGGTCAGCATACTGATCATAGGTCGAATCGATCTGCAGCTGCTCTAGCACATCTGCATCAACGGCTGCGAACTCGGCGAAGCTTTCTACAAGATGTTGAAGCTCTATGCCGGCCAATGACAAGATTTCGTAGGCCGTCCGCTTGCCCCCGTCCATGCTTACAGCAATCCCGATTTCGTTCAGCGCTTTCGGTCCGATCTGGACATCAGACAGCGCGGCACGACCGGCCTGCAGTGCCTCCAGCTTGGCCTCAAATGCCTTCTGACGCCGCTGGGAAACACAGCCGACGTCAATACCCAAGGGCGTAAGTCTTCGATCGGCATTGTCGGCGCGCACTGTAAGCCGGAACTCCGCCCGCGAGGTGAACATGCGGTAGGGCTCTGTCACGCCACGAGAGATCAAGTCATCGATCATGACGCCGATGTAGCTTTCGCTGCGGCTGAACTCGACAGGTCCCCGCCCACTCGCAGCAGCGGCAGCATGCAGGCCAGCTCCAATCCCGTGGGCGCCCGCCGCTTCGTAG
>JAEULQ010000133.1 GCA_016792685.1 Tabrizicola sp.
GCCCGCAGCAACCGTGAGGACCGGGGTTTTCCCGAGAGCCAGAGGTCTCAGGTGGGCGCCAGATACCTGGACCAGGATCCAGGCAGAGCCAGCCCCCGTTCGCTTGCTTATCGGCCACTGGAAAATTGGCCCCGCACGCGAAGAGCAGCACCCGCCAAGGCTCAAGATAGGGCGTGGGGGGGCGAGCCGCAAGGCTGGACAGATGTTCACCTTTGGTTCATATTTGAAGCATGGACATGCCGGTCGACAATCCCGAGGTGCTGCCTGCTCTGCCAGGTCAACGCTTGCAGCGCGGCGTCTGCAGGGGGCTGCGTGCGCTGGATTTCGTCTGTGTCGAGGAACTGATCCCGACCTCGGGCCTGCGTGTCGACGTCATGGCGCTTGGGCCAAGGGGCGAGGTCTGGGTGGTGGAATGCAAGTCGGGTCGGGCCGATTACCGGGCGGACCGAAAGTGGCAGGGCTACCTTGACTGGTGTGACCGGTTCTTCTGGGCCGTGGATGCCGATTTCCCGGTCGAGCTTCTGCCCGAGGACACCGGCCTGATCCTCGCCGATCCCTATGATGCCGAAGTGGTGCGGATGGCGCCGGAAGTGCCGCTCTCCGGCGCCAGACGCAAGGTCGTTCTGCGGACATTCGCCCGAGCGGCGGCGGGGCGATTGCAACTGATGCGCGATCCGGCATTCGGCGGGTAGGTCGGGCAAATCTTTTCGAAAAGATTTGCAAATTCCTTCGAAGGAATTTGGTTCCGGCCCTAGCGTGCCGAGGCAGGCCCGGCCGTATCGTCGTCCTTGACCGAAAGCAGCCGCGGGGCGTCCTTGGCGCCTGCGGTCCCGCGGCCTGAAAGCGAGGGGTTTTGCATGAAGAACTGGTGGCAGCTGAAAAGCTGCGCCCCTTCTGGCCCCAGGTCGCGGGAATAGCTCCCATCCGGCGACAAGACCCAGCTTTGCGCTTCGTCGCCGAGGTTCGCCGCCATGATCTGCGTCAGGATCTGGCTCTTCACCGTCGGGTTCAGCGCTTCGACCAGCGTTTCCACCCGTCGTGTCAGGTTGCGCCCCATCCAGTCGGCCGACGAAAAGAACACACGCGCCTTCTTTGCCGGCAAGCCATGGCCATTGCCGAAACAGACGATGCGGGAATGTTCCAGGAACCGGCCCACGATCGACTTGACCCGGATGTTTTCCGACAGGCCCTTTACCCCGGGCCTGAGGCCGCAGATGCCGCGGATGACCAGGCTTATCTTCACGCCTGCCTGGCTTGCCGCATAAAGCGCGTCGATCACATCGGGCTCGATGATCGAATTCATCTTTGCCCAGATCTCGGCCGGACGACCCGCCCTCGCGTGTTCGGCTTCGGCCGCAATCAGCTCCAGCAGCCGGGGCTTCAGCGTGATGGGCGAGATCGCCAGGTTCTCCAGCCCCGCAGGCTGCACATAGCCCGAGAGGTAGTTGAAGACCTTGGTCGCATCCCGGCCAAGCGCCGCATCGCAGGTGAAGAACGACAGGTCGGTGTAGATCCGGGCCGTGATCGGGTGGTAGTTGCCGGTGCCGTAATGGGTGTAGGTCACCAGATGGTCGCCCTCCCGCCGGACCACCGTGCTGATCTTGGCATGGGTCTTGTAGTTCACGAAGCCATAGACGACATGCGCGCCCGCGCGTTCCAGGCGGCGAGACTGGCGGATGTTCGCGGCCTCGTCGAAGCGCGCTTTCAGTTCCACCAGTGCGGTGACCGATTTCCCCGCCTCGGCCGCCTCGCACAGCGCCGTGACGACCGGGCTGTCCCAGGACGTGCGGTAAAGCGTCTGCTTGATCGCCAGCACATTCGGGTCGGTCGCCGCCTGCTGCAGGAAGCGGATCACCATGTCGAAGGTCTCGTACGGGTGATGCAGCAGCATGTCCTTCTGACGGATCGCTGCGAACATGTCGCCTTCGTGGTCCTGCACCCGTTCCGGCACCCGGGGGGTGAAGGGCGGCCACATCAGGTCCTTGCGGCTGGACAGGATCAGCTCCTTCAGGTCCGCAACCCCAAGCAGGCCCTTGACCTCGACCACCTCATCCTCGGTGACGGCCAGTTCCTCCATGATCAGCGCGCGGAGGTCCTCGGGAGCGCCTGCCGACATCTTCAGCCGGATCACCTCGCCCCGGCGGCGGCGCTTGAGCGCGGTTTCGAACTCGCGCACCAGATCTTCGGCCTCGTCCTCGACTTCCAGGTCGCTGTCGCGCAACACGCGGAAGGTACAGTGGCCCCGGTCGGTATAGCCCGGGAAGAGCATGCCAAGGTGCAGGAGGAGAAGTTCCTCAAGCGGCAGGAAGCGATGCTCGCCTTCCTTGCCCGGCAGGGCGACGAAACGCGCAATCTGCTGCGGGATCGGCAGAAGCGCCTTCAACTGGCGGTGATCGGTCACCCGCTCCAGTTCCAGGGCCAGGCTGAATCCGGTGTTCGGGATGAAGGGGAACGGATGCGCCGGATCGATGGCCAGGGGTGACAAGACCGGGAAGACATTGTGCAGGAAGTGGTTTTCCAGGTGCTTCAGATCCCGCGCCGTCAGCTTTGAGCGCTGGACAAGACTGATGCCTTCGCTCTCCATTTCCTTGCGCAGCCGGTTGAACGTGGTCTGCTGGGTCTGCATGAGGCGTCGGGCCTCGGCATTGATCAACAAAAGCTGTTCGGCAGGGCTGCGACCGTCCTCGGACAGGGTTGCATTGCCGTTGCGCACCAGCGCGCGCAGGCCTGCGACGCGGACAGTGTAGAATTCATCCAGGTTCGTGGCCGAGATCGACAGGAACCGCAGCCGCTCCAGAAGCGGCACGGCGGGGTTCGCGGCCTCGTCCAGGACCCGCCAGTTGAACGCAAGCCAGCTGAGCTCGCGGTTGAAGAAGCGGCCAGGACCGGCGGTTTCCGCAAAGGGAAGCTCGACGGGCGCGGGGAACGGGGTTCTGAGGAAATCGGCCTGAGTCATGG
>JAEULQ010000036.1 GCA_016792685.1 Tabrizicola sp.
CAGGCCCGGAGGCAAGAAGAAGATGACGTTCCAAACCCGCGACGACGCTTACGAACCCAGCCACACCGCATCCCAGACCGCCCATGCGCTGGAAGAGCTGCAGCTCTACGGCTACCGCCCCTTCGAGGACGAGCCCGATCCCCGCCCGATGCCCGACGCCGACCGCCTTCGGGGTGCCGTCGCTGATATCTTCGATGCCCTCGTCGCGAGCCTGACCGACACCCGCATGGAGCCCGACCTCGAAGAAGTGCTCTGGGGCCAGGTCAACCTCTTCCACCGCGCCACCGCCCGGATCGAACGGTCGCTCGACGACAACGAGCAGGGGCAGCGCCGCCTCCAGCGCGAGCAGGATGGCTCCGAGGTGAAATCCACCGAACTCGAGCGTCTGACGGCCGAGGGCCTGACCCTCACCGAACGGCGGAACTGCATGGACATGATGCGCGATCACGCCGCTACCGAGTTCTGGCATCACACGGGTTCGACCTGGCGGCCCCGCACCGGCTCAAAGGTGAACCATCAGCACCTGACCGCCGCCCTGATCGACAGCCGCGATTTCCTCGCCGCCAAGCGCCGCGCCGAGACCGAGGTGATGCTGCCTGCCGGTCCCAAGGTCGCCCTCACCGGCGGGACCGACTTCAACGATCACCGCTTGATCTGGGGCAAGCTCGATCAGGTCCGGACCAAGTATCCCGACATGGTCCTTCTGCACGGGGGAAGCCCCAAGGGAGCAGAGCTCATCGCCGCCAAATGGGCCGAGGCCCGGGGCGTGACGCAGGTCGCTTTCAAGCCTGACTGGACCAAGCACGCCAAGGCTGCGCCCTTCAAGCGCAACGACGCCATGCTGGACGTGCTGCCCGTGGGCGTCCTTGTCTTCCCGGGCAATGGCATCCAGGAGAACCTCGCCGACAAGGCCAAGAAGCTCGGGATCCCGGTCATGAAGTTCGAGAAGGGGGCGTGAGCCCCCTCAGTATCCGCTTACGGCCCTTTGCGGTCATTGATCGCCCACAGGAGAAAGTCGCTGTTCTTTGCGGGCGATGGGGCCCGTCCCCACGCTCGTCGCTCACTTCGCGTGGTCAAATAGCGCCCAGTATTGGGAAAAGCATTGCGAACAATTCAGCCTGCGACGAGACCCCGCAGCGTTCGTAAAGCTGGCGGCGGAACACCTTGACGGTCGTGGGAGCTATTCCCAGCAGGGTGGCAATCGACATCGAGGAATGGCCCTGCAGAATAAGGAGCGCGACTTCTGCCTGGCGTGAGGTGATCTCAATGCCATTCGTTTCCCGCAGGCCCAAGATCAGCGGTTGCGTTGCCGGGAGCGCTGTCGGGCGCGTCGCCGGGTCGTGCGGGCGCATCGCCCAATGGCGCTGCAAAAGCGCAATGATCAGCGGTTCATGCTGGGTGATGTCGTCCAATGCGCGAGCCCCGAACATGGTTCCCGAGCTGCTGTCCTTGCCCATCGAAATCGTCAGGGTCGTGTCTTTGGCGAGCGGCAGCAGGACCGACACTTCGTCAGTGATCCCGATCCGGCCGTAATACCATTCGTAATAGTGACTGCGAATGAATTGGTCCGGTGCGATGTCGAGGAGCCGATAGATTCCCGCAGCCCCGGCTCTGAGGTGGAAATGGTAGACCGGATCCAGCAGGAAAGCAGCGGGAAGATATAGCTCCTCCAGATGCTGAAAGACATCCGGACCGCTGAACCGGCGGTAAAGTATCTCTGGTTGGCTGTCGCCGCGAAAGGCAATGACGATGGCGTTGTCGAAGGGAAGGCAGGCAAAGAGATAGTCGATCATCGCCGGCCAAAAGGCAGGACCGTCGATTTTCTCCAGCGCCGTTGCGGCTTGGGCCAGTTGTGACGCCATCTCATACTACCTGGGTGGTATATACTCCCCACTCTCTTCACGATATCGTAATTCTGGAGTTTTGGGTAGTATGCGCGCGGGGGCCATGCGATATCACGTCGACCATCGCGCCATGGCTGTCGCGGGCTACCCGCAGCCGTGGAGCCAGGTCGCGGGCGCCGAGGTCAGGTTTCACCTGTCCTGCGGCGCGCCGGTCGTAGCGCGGAAGGTCGTGAGCCTTGATGGGGCGGCCTGCGGCGGCGATTGGGAGCTGCGCTCCGCCGAGGTCGAGCCGACCATCCGCCAAATCACCCGGGGCTCTTGCCTCGTCGCCGCCCGGAATGATTTGGCGCGTCACGGCAGGATTCGCAGCCTGACGGTCGAGCTTTGCCTGACAAGACCGCAGGACTCGGCCCTGCTTGCCTTGGGTGCGCTGCGCCTGTCCTGCGAAGGGCGGACCTTGCGCGTTTCGGATCAGGAGGGTGACCTGCTTGCGCCGGTCACGCTGCCGGTTGACAGTTGGGTGACGATCGAGCTGGCCGAGGAGGGCGGCAAGGCCCTGTTGACCGTGCAAGGTGGTGACAGGCTTTCGCCGGTCCATGCCGTCTTTCGGTCCGAGCGCCCCTGGCCCTGGCCGGAGGGCGACTTCGTCCTCGGTAGCCATGGCCCGGAAAGCTCGTCGGCGGATGCAAGATTTGCCCGCCCGATGCTTATGGCCGAACATGCAACTCTGGTGTGGCAGTTCCCCACGCTCTTGCCCGAGGATATGGTGATCCGCTCGACCGGTCCGGCGCAGGTGCCGCTTTCGGTCGTGAACTTGCCGACCTTCGCGGTGCGATCCCGACGCTGGGATGGCTCGACCTTTGACCCGCGCCTGGCGCCGGATCACTATGATGCTATCCACATTCATTTCGATGACATCGGCGCCTTCGACTGGCCCGCGACACATGTCCTGACGCTGCCAGCCCAGGCGGTGCCCGGCGTCTATGCGCTGGAGGTCGAAACTCTTGCCGGCCGCGAGCGCATTCCCTTTTTCCTGCGCAATCAAAGCGCCGTGCGCAAGGCCGTGGTGCTGCTGCCCAGCGCGACTTACCTCGCCTATCTGAACGAAGCCCTGCCGCCCGAGCAATTCCCTTGGGTGGTCGAGGACCGCGGCCACCGTTTCGCGCGCGACAACGGTCTGCTGTCGCTTTACGATTTTCACGCCGATCACAGCGGCTGTTCGATCACGTCGACACGGAAGCCCATGGCGACGCTGCGGGATGACTACCGCTACCCCCTTTGCGGATGCCCGCATCTCTTGCCGGTCGACCTGCACCTGCTGCGGTTCCTGCGCGACCAGGGGGTCGACTTCGACCTGATCACCGACCATGACCTACATGAGGGTGGGGCGGCATGTCTGTCGGGCTATGATCTTCTGATCACTGGCAGCCATCCGGAATATATGTCGGTCCGGATGGAAGCGGCCATCGCAGGCTTTGTCGCTGCGGGGGGCCACCTTGCCTATCTGGGCGGCAATGGATTTGCCGCAACCGTCGCGTTCCGCGGCGATCTGATGGAATTGCGGCGAGGTCCCACCGAATACGGGCGCACCTGGGACGGTCCGCTCGCGGAACAGGCGCTCGCGCTGACCGGCGAGCCGGGGGGCTTTCTTCGCCATCGCGGCAAGGGCGAGTTCTCCCTGGTGGGCGGGGCGATCTCGCTGATGGGATTTGGCAAGGCGCGCCCGTTCCGGCGGACACCGGCAAGCTACAAACCTAGGGTATCCTGGCTGTTCGACGGGGTCGACACCACCGAATTCGGCACCGAGGGCATCGTTTTGGGGGGCGCCGCCGGATATGAGGTCGATGCCACCGACCCGCATCTCGGAACGCACCCGGACACGGTTGTCGTCGCGCAAGCCGATGGGTTCCCGGAAGATTTCGCATCGGACGCTGGCCGCTGGTATCCTGGCGGTCCGGCAGAGGCGCAGGCGCGCAGGGTGGCCGAAATGACCCTGCGCCGTCTGCCGGGCGGCGGGCTGATTTTCTCGGCATCCTCGGTCGCCTGGTGCGGCGCATTGCCCGAACGGGGCAGGATGAATGACGTCGGTCGCATCACCATGAATTTCCTGAGGCGGGCCTTGGAGCCGGAGGCCGCATCAGATGAACACTGAACGGCGCAATCTCAAAATGGGAGCTATCGAATGAAAAACGCGACTATCGCCTTTGCAACCGCCCTGCTGGTTTCCAGTGCAGGCGCGGTGCTTGCCGATCCGGTCAAGCTGGGGCTGCAGCCCTGGCTTGGCTATGGCCCACTTTGGGTGGCCGAGGAAAAGGGCTTCTTCGAGGCCAATGGGTTGGACGTTGAACTGGCCAATTTCAGCTGGGATCAGGACGTGACCGCTGCCCTGGCCAGCGGCAGCCTGGACGTCACGGTTGCCGCGACCAACACCACGATCGCGATCCAGAACGCGGGCCTGCCGGTCAAAGGCTTCCTCATCCTTGATGTCTCGTTCGAGGCCGATGCGATCCTGTCGGGGGCCGACATCGGCTCGGTTGCCGATCTGAAGGGCAAGAGCATCGCCTTCGAAGCGGGTTCGACCAGCGACCTTTTGCTGAACGACGCATTGCGCGGCGCCGGCTTGACGATTGCCGACGTCACCCATGTGCCGATGGGCGCCTCGGAAGCCGGGCTTGCGCTGATCGCGGGCCAGGTCGATGCCGCCGTCACCTATGAACCCTATATCTCGGCGGCGCTGGCGCAGGGCAATGGGCACAAGGTCTTGCTGACCGCAGCCGAGCGGCCCGGCCTGATCAGCGACCTCATGGTGGCCACGCCCGAATGGCTTGCCGCCAATCCCGACAAGGCCCTGGCCCTGGTCAAGGCCTGGGATCAGGCTGTGACCTTCATCCGCGAGAACCCCGAGGAAGGTGGTGCGATCATCGCCAAGGCGGTCGGCAGCCCGATGGAGGAATTCACTCCGGCCTTCTCCGGGGTCCGCCTTTACACATCGGCCGAAAACCTGACGGCGCTTCAGGGTGATTTCCCGGCGACGATCGGGGAAATCGGGGCCATCATGCAGGCCGCGAACCCCGATGAAATCAAGACGATCCCGACACTGGACGCGCTGATCGCCATGGATGCGATCAAAGCCGCCGCCGGTCAGTGAGGCAGTGATCCATGGGACAGCCCGCAAATTCCCCGTCCGCGACAGGGGCCGCGCGGCCCCGCAGGCGCAGCCTCTGGCGGCTGCGGCAAGACATTCCCCGCGCGGTCTTTGTAACGGCGGGCTGGGCTGTCCCTCTGGTAATCCTGGTGCTGTGGGCTGCTGTTACCGCATCGGGCCTGGTGAAAGAGCTTTTCCTGCCCTCGCCCTGGGCCATCCTGCTTGAGGGCTGGCGCCAGCTCAGCGAAGGCATCCTTCTGCATGACGCGGCCATCAGCACCTACCGCATTCTACTGGGCTGGACGGCGGCCACGCTGGTTGCCGTGCCGGTCGGCATCCTGATGGGCACCTATCGCCTGGCGGAAGGCGCGCTGGAGCCCTTCATCTCGACCGTGCGCTACATGCCGGTTGTGGCGCTGATCCCGCTGACCATCCTCTGGGCTGGGATCGGCGATGGTCAGAAAGTCCTGATCCTGTTCATCGCCACCTTCTTCAGCCAGGCGCTGATGGTGATGGACAATGTGAAAGGCGTCGATGGCGCGTTGATCCGCACTGGCCAGACACTGGGCTTCTCGGAAGGTGAAATCCTGCGCCGTATCGTCCTTCCGGCGGCGGCACCCGGCATCTGGGACACGCTCCGCATCACCGTGGGCTGGACCTGGACCTATCTGGTCGTGGCCGAGCTTGTCGCCGCGAACGAGGGGCTTGGCCGCCGGATCATGGATGCGCAGCGCTATCTGGCGACCGATACGATCCTGTGGGGAACGC
Source organism: Tabrizicola sp. (assembly GCA_016792685.1). Lineage (GTDB taxonomy): Bacteria > Pseudomonadota > Alphaproteobacteria > Rhodobacterales > Rhodobacteraceae > Tabrizicola. The sequence goes on from JAEULQ010000036.1 coordinate 5,758, forward strand.
TCTTCATCGGGATTCTTGGCCTCGTGACCGACCTGGCCTTCAAGCGGATGGGCCAAAGGCTGTTCCGCTGGAAAGGAGGCCCAAAATGAGCCCGACATCCCCGCCGCGCGTTGCCATCTCCAACGTGAAGAAGGTCTTTTCGGTGAACGGTGCGCCCTTTGTCGCCATCGAGAAGATCGACCTCGACATCCAGCCCAACGAATTCGTGGCGGTGGTCGGAACCTCGGGCTGCGGCAAGTCCACGCTTCTGAACATGGTGGGCGGGCTGGAAGAGTCGACCTCCGGCCAGATCACCATCGACGGGCAACCGGTCACCGGACCGGGTCGCGACCGCGGTTTCGTCTTCCAGTCCTATTCGCTGTTCGAATGGATGACCGTCGCGGGCAACATCCGCTTCGCCCTAGAGAAGTCAAAGCTGACGCCCGCCGAAAAGACCGAGGCCGTTGCCGAGCTTATCCAGGCCGTGGGCCTGCGCGGCTTCGAGAATGCCTGGCCGCATCAGCTGTCCGGCGGCATGAAGCAGCGCGTGGCCATCGCCCGGGCGCTCGTCTACCGACCCTCTATCCTGTTGATGGACGAACCCTTCGGCGCACTGGACGCCCAGACCCGGGGTCTGATGCAGGAACTGCTGCTGAAGATATGGGAAGACCACAAGGTCACCGTGATCTTCATCACCCATGACGTGGACGAGGCCATCTTCTTGGCCGACCGCGTGGTCGTGCTGGCCAGCCGCCCTGGCCTAGTCAAAAGCGTGCATGCGGTCGATCTTCCCCGCCCCCGCAGCCCGGATCTGCTGACCGATCCGGCCTTCATGGCCATCAAGCGCAAGGTGCTTGCCGATATCCGCGAGGAATCGCTGAAGGTGATGGCCCAGGACCTAAGTTCGCCGAAACTGGCCAAGGGTTGAACCATGACAAGCTCAGATGATTTTCACCCGCAAATCCGGGACCACGGCCTTTTGTCGCCCGCGGAAAGGGCAGCCCTGCTGTTGCGGCCCGAAAGCGACCTCACGGCGCAGATGGAAGGCGCCGGGCGGATCATCGCTGCGGTGCGCGAGCGTGGCTACGCTGCGCTGATCGACTTCGCCCGGGAGTTCGACCGGGCCGATAGCGGTGCAAAGGGGGTTGAGGTGCAGCCCGCCGAATTTGACGCGGCCTTCGCTGCGCTGGACAGCGCCCTGATCGAAACGCTTGAACTTTCCGCCGACCATATCCGGCGCTTCCATCAAGCCCAGCTTCCGCAAGAGATGTGGCTGAAGGAAATCCGGCCCGGCGTGCTGGTGGGTGAACGCACCACTCCGGTCGACAGCGCCGCGCTCTATGCGCCGCGCGGCAAGGGATCCTTCCCCTCGGTCACGCTGATGACGACGATCCCGGCAGTAGTGGCCGGCGTGCCCGAACCGATCCTCTTGACCCCGGCCGGCCCGGACGGCCGCGTCGACGCGGCGACGCTGGTGGCGGCGCGGATCGCGGGCATCCGCCGCGTCTTTCGGGCAGGCGGAGCGGCGGCAGTGGCCGCCGCCGCTTTTGGCACGCAGAGCATTCCGCGCTGCGTGGTCTTCGAGGGCCCGGGCAGCCCCTGGGTGGTTGCCGCGAAGCGCCTGCTGTCGGGCCAGATCGCCTCGCGCGTGCCGGCGGGGCCCAGCGAAGCCATCCTTCTGGCCGATGAGACCGCCGATATCGACCGGATCGCGCTGGATCTGCTGATCGAGGCCGAACACGGCGCGGACAGTTCGGTCCACCTGGTGACCTGGGTGCCGGGTCTGGCGCAAGCGGTCGCGGCCCGCTTGCCGCAGCTTCTGGCCAAGATGACACCGCAGCGCCGCGCCTTTGCTCAAGCGGTGCTTGACGGGGATCATGGCGGCATGCTCGTCACCGCCGATGCCGCCGAAGCCTATGCCTTCATCAACGACTACGCGCCTGAGCATCTGCAGATCCTGTCCAAGCAGCCCTTCGATCACTTGACCCATATCCGCAATGCCTCGGAAATCCTGCTGGGCGAACATACGCCGGGGTCGGCCGCCAACTACCTTCTGGGTCCGAACGCCGTTCTGCCAACCGCTGGTGGCGGGAAGTGGAGCTCTCCGCTTGGCGTGCATACCTTCATAAAAAGCGCCTCGGTCGCCCATATGACTGATCGCGGGCTTGCGGCGCTTGCCCCGCATATCCACCGCTTTGCAAGTTACGAAGGTTTCGACGCCCACGCGATGGCGGTTTCCGAACTCCGGCCCGGGTAAGTGGTCAGAGGCTACTGCATGATGATTGGCGCAAAGACCACCATGTGTCCGCGCAAAAAGGGCGGCAAGGTCGGATCTGTCCATCGGCGGCCGAAGAATTGGACTTGCCGGCAAATGCCTTCCGGCACTCCAGGGGTGGCTTCTTTTGCCGGGCTACTCATGTGTGGCGTCCGAACACAAACTCCAGACATATCACAATGGGCGCACTGACCGCGTATCAGGCGCGGTGCGCCTGTTCGGGCGCAGCAATCGCGACAGAGCTGTCTGAACGTCCGGTGTCCGCCCATCGCGTCGATGGAGATTACATAATCTTCCTTATGCGACACGGCGCTGTAGCTGCAAATTAGAAGTGTCGCTCACATCCTTCCGGCCACGGCGCACCTCGGTCATCCGCTGAAGGACTTCCTTGTCTCGCCTTCGGTCATCCAGTCCTGCCCACCGAAGGCAACGAGTGCGACAAAGACGCAGTTCTTGTTGAGATCGGCGCGGAACACGACCGTCAGACGATGGCCGCGTCCACCATGGCGGACCAGCCATCCGTCCAGCGGTGGCGCTAAGCGAACGCCGGACATCGAGTTGGCAGATATGTCGGCAATCAGGTCGTCGACCTCATCAAGGCGCCTGCCGGCGGCGTCGAAGTCCCCGTCGGTGACATCGACGATGTGATCCACCAACGCAGCAAGGTCTTGGTCGACCAAGGGATGTCGAACGATGCGCATCAGGCAGCGGTGCCACCGGCGGCCTTTGCAAGTCGGGCAAGATGTGCGCGAGCGCCTGACGTGATGGACTCGCCCGTTCGGACGGGTTCCCAGGCATCAGGGGGAAGCGCGAGGCGCCGTTGAACTTCGGCTTCGAAGAGAAGACGCTCCCTTTCCCGCGCTGCGCGCGCTCGGGCCATTTCGCCAGAGACCGCAGCACTGATGTTCGGATACTCGCCGCTCTCGACTAGCTCGCGAGCGAAGTTGAAGGCTGCATCCGTGAAGCTGACACTCTGCTTGTGTACGCCCATCATCTTCTCCCTCGGTAATCCATTGGAGTACCATAGCCTCTCCGCTGAATGCTTTCAACGATCGGAAGCGGGCAAGGGTCTGGAGACCATGGATGAGCGATAGACGCAGGATCTATAGCTCAGGAGGGACGACTGGCGACGACCCTGGCCGGACGAGTTGTACAGCGCCGAGGGCTGAGCGCTTCTTCACCGAACTTAGCGCCGCGCGTTGCCCTTTCGTTTCGCTTCTGGTCCAGTTGTGCGGCACGAGGTTGATCTGAGGCCGCACCAAGATGAAGATCCCAAATGCCGACCTCGACCCTTGGCCGGACCCGGTCGGCGCAAACGCACGCCGCAGCGTCTTCGCGCAGGACCTTGTCATCGATGGCGATGCTACCTCCAGTGGACCGATCGAGGTCCAAGGCAATGTCGTTGGCTCACTGCGGGCGCCGGAGATCACCGTGGCCGGTTCAGGTCGTGTTGAAGGTTCGGTCGTCGCCCATGACCTCACCGTGCTTGGGGCGGTTTCCGGCACGATCTCGGCGCGAAACGTTCAGCTCGCGCCGAGCGCGGTCGTGCAGGCCGATGTCATCCATGAGCGGATCGCCATCGAGGCCGGTGCCGAGCTTGAAGGCAGGCTTCAGCGTAAGTCCTGACAGATCTCACACCGCAAGGTCTGGCGGCAGCATCTGGCCGGCAGGCAGATAGCCCCGCCGCATCTTCCGACGGAGTGTCTGGGATGCCGCTCTCTCCGCTTCTTCAACGGAAGCACAGGTTTCGATGCTCGTCCGGCCATGGGTCCCGATCCGGCCCCAGGTTCGCAAGACGGAGACGTCCCCAAACAGCGTCGTCGCAACATTGATGCAGTAGAACCGCGCCATGTTGGCCTCAGGGTCGATGCGGTGCAGATGTGCCAGAGCCATGGCGGTCCTCCCCCGCACAGACTCCGCCCTGCCGCTCTCCAAGTCCAATTGCTTTTCTGAATCGATCCGGGTGGTGAGATTCAGAAAGCTGATGGGTCATGGCGACGGATCGCCAGGTGCTTCCTCGACAACCTCGACCCAGAGGACGCCGCGCAGGTTCTCCTCCGGGACCAGCCACACGGTCCTGAAACGACCGCTCGCGGTGCGATGACGCTCCGCGACAAGCTCCCGGTTCCCGCAGTCGATCCGCCACAGCCGACGATCGATGATCGATAGCTTAGTCCCGCTTTGGACGACGTCATCCATTCCTGCCCCCGATGAACCGTTGTCGCGCTGCAGTCATGGACATGAGGTCCATCAGAACATATCTAACGCCATCAGAAGTGGTGCATTGCTGTCGCCACCCAAACCACGAAAGGCGTTCCTGTCGATGCATGTTCTGTCCCCTGTTCTGGTTGTTTCCGCGCTTGCGGCGATGTCTGTCCCTGTCCACGCGCTTGACGCCTGGACGGTCGGTGTCGAGCGTGGACTGCCGACCTACGCCCTCACCACCGAGGCGGGTGAGGTGCGCCTTGTCTGCGATCCGGATCGCGTCTTCGGGCCGACGCCCAACGGTGCGCTTGTGTTCCGCTTCGACAAAGATGCGGCGCCAGACATGGTCGTCGTGCTCGCCAAGTCCGGTGAACAGGCCCGCCTGCCGGTCAAGAACGGCATCTCTGCCCAAGCGACGGCTGACGCAGCGGACTGGGCGAAGATGGTCGCGACCTTCCGCACAGGCGGTGAATTCGCCCTGGTCACGAGCGCTGACAGCCTGACCTTCGAGACAGCGCCGCTGCCCGAGCTTGCCTGCGAGTGATCGCAGGCAATTCATCGAATTCTGTTGCATGGTCCGGGTCTATCTGACGCGTCGCGCCTCGATGAGCCGCGTCGCGATGGCGCTGAGGAAAGCACCAACGATCGTCGCCCGTGGCTCGATCTGCCAGGGCTCACCAAGGGCTGCATGCATAGCCCGGATTGCTGAGCCTTGGGCGTAGACAGTCATCGCTTCGCCGACCGCCATGTCTGTTGCCGACATGGCGAAAATGCGCCTCGCCTCGTCTGCATGCGCATTGATATCTTCTTCGGGCAATAGTCGCCGCAATTCCGCGCGGGCTTCCTTGGCAAAAGCGCGCAGCATGTAGGCGGAGCTCACCTCGCCCGCACCCGGGATCTGCTCCAGGCGCCTCTCGGTCGCCAGCGGAAGCCGAAACAGGACCACCAGCTTCTCTTTCCGCGGCTTCGAGACCACAGCAGGGGGAGCCTCGGGCGGCAATGCCGGGGACGGCGGCTGATCCCTCTCCCCTTCCCTCTGCCCGGCTAATCCCGCTTCCGCCAAGGGCGAAGTTGGCAAGTCAGGGAGTTGGGCCTTGATGTTCTCCGCTGGCAGTCCCGCCTCAGGCGCTCGCCGCTCGGCAAGAATGCGCGACTGAACTTCGCGCGACGACCGCAGCCGCGCGGCGGAGTTCTGCAAGCCCGGCTCTTCTGCCGCCGGGGAAGGTGCGACACGTGCAGGAAGGCGGAAACGGCTCATGCAGGGATCACCTCGTCGATCCCTGTCAGGACGAGTTCCGCGACTTCGAGCTGGCGCGCGATGGCGTCCGCCACCAGCCGACCGCCGGGTGCTTTGGCGTTGGCGCGGGCCGCCGGTCCAAGGGGGCCGTGATAGCCGAGTTGTTCGAGGATCCTCGAATGCGGAACGATCACGTCGATATGGTCGAGACGCAGGATTTCCTGCAGCACGTCCTGGTCGCGCTTTGGCAGTTGTGCCATTCCCCCTTCCCGGGTTGCGGCGTCGATGATCTTCGGCCCCGCGTCCATGACGAGGACCCGGACCGTCGGGAACCGCTCGCCCTCGGCAATCGAGGCGCGGAGGTCGTCCATCCAGAGGACGGCGCGATGGGTCATTTCCCATTCGGCATAGACAGGACGTGCTGGGATCAGCACCAGATCGGAGATCAGGCAGAAGTCCTCAGTGTCAGTATGGGTGCCCGGTCGGGTATCGATCACGACGAGATCGACGCCACGCGTTTCCTCGGCCTCGAGGAGCGACAGAAGCCCTTCGACGCTCTCAGGCGGCGAGAGGATCGCCAGGCTCTCTGGCCAGTCGGGCTTCTGCGCCCCCTCCCAGGTGGCCAGTTCGAAGCTGTCGCGCCAACGGCCGAGTTGGGCGTTGACGTCACCGTCGATCAGGGTGACGCGGCGCCCGAGGTTCAGTGCTGCAGACGCGAGAAGCATGGCGGTCGTGGTCTTGCCCGAGCCGCCCTTGGTCTGCACGATGGTAATGACTTGCATGAAATGACGC
>JAEULQ010000063.1 GCA_016792685.1 Tabrizicola sp.
GGCTGGCCCTGGTTCCAAAGGTTTAGGAGAGACGACATGGCAACCGAAGCACATGGCGAGGCCGAAGCGGCTGTGGGCATGCCCCAGCTGGATTTCTCGACCTGGCCGAACCAGATCTTCTGGCTTCTGGTCACGCTGGTCGTGATCTATCTCGTGCTGTCCAAGATCGCCCTGCCGCGCATCGGCGCGGTCCTGGCGGATCGAAAGAGCACGATCACCAATGACCTGGCGGCGGCGGAAGAGCTGAAGCAAAAGGCGGTCGCGGCCGAAAAGGCCTATAACGACGCGCTGGCTTCGGCCCGGACGGAAGCAGCCAAGATCGTGGCCCAGGCCAAGGCCGAGATCCAGAAAGACCTCGACGCAGCCACCGCAAAGGCCGATGCCGAGATCGCAGCCAAGGCGGCGGAATCGGAAAAGACCATTGCGGCGATCCGCGACGGCGCTGCCACTGCCGTGGCCGAAGTCGCCCGCGACGTGGCGGCCGAACTGGTCGGCGCACTTGGCGGAGCTGCAGATGCCAAGACGGTCTCGGCTGCTGTCACCTCGCGGCTGAAAGGGTAAGGCGATGAAGAAGCTTTCCATTCTCCTTGCCCTTCTCGCCTCGCCTGCGATGGCGGCATCGGGCCCGTTCTTCTCGCTGCAGAACACCAACTTCGTGGTTCTGGTCGCGTTCATCGCCTTTGTGGCCCTTCTGGTCTACATGAAGGTTCCGGCCAAGCTGACCGGTATGCTCGACGCCCGTGCGGCGACGATCAAGTCGGACCTCGACGAAGCGCGCAGCCTGCGGGAAGAGGCCAAATCGATCCTCGCAAGCTATGAGCGCCGCCAGAAGGAAGTGCAGGAGCAGGCCGACCGCATCGTGGCTCAGGCCCGGGACGAGGCTATGGCTGCCGCCGAACAGGCGAAGGCCGACCTGAAAGCCTCGATCGCCCGCCGCATGGCTGCAGCGACCGACCAGATCGCCTCGGCCGAAGCCAACGCAATCCGTCAGGTCCGCGAGCAGGCCGTGTCCGTTGCGATCGCAGCGGCTGGCGATGTGCTGGCCAAGCAGATGACGGCCGATGCCGCCTCGGCTTCGATCGACGATGCGATCGCGCAGGTCGAAGCGCGTCTGCACTGAGGTTTCGAAATGCTTGAGACGGCGGTCCATCCGGGCCGCCGTTTTCTTTTGCGCATCCGGGATGCTTGGTCCGGGAGCCTGTTCCCGCCGCTACCGGCTTGCCTCATGCTCCAGCCGCTGCCGGGCGATCGCTTCGTGTTTCTCGGCCTTCATCTGGTCGTGAAACGCCTGTTCGACATAGGCCATATGCGCCGCGATGGCCGCCTTGGCACCCTCCGGGTCCCGGGACTGGATCGCGGCGTTGATCGTCCGGTGCTGGTCCAGAAGCTGATCCCGCGTCATCCGGTTCCGGAACATGACCTGGCGATTGTAGAACACGCCCTGTCGCAGAAGGTCGAACATCGAGCGCAGCATGTGCAGCATGATGACATTGTGGCTGGCCTCGATGATCGCCATGTGGAACTCGGCATCCAGTTGGGCCTCGTCCGAGGGATCGCGCTTCTGGTGGGCGGCCTCCATCTTGCGGAAGATCGTGTCGATGACCTGCAGGTCGGTCTCCGACCCCAACCGCGCAGCCCGTTCCGCCGCCAGCCCCTCCATGTCGCGGCGGAAAGCGATGTAGTCGAAGACGGCCTCGTCATGCGACGCGAAAAGCTCGGTCAGCGCCGGCGAAAACGCTGATCCCAGCACATCGGCGACAAAGATGCCCGACCCGGCCTTGCTGACCAGCAACCCTCGTTCGGCCAGCTCGCTGATCGCATCGCGCAACGAGGGCCGCGAGACGGCCAGCTTCTCGGCCATGTCACGTTCCGAGGGCAACCTCTCGCCCGGGCGCAGAATGCCGCGCAGGATCAGAAGCTCGATCTGGCGGACAACGGATTGCGACAGCTTCTCGGGTGTGACTTTCAAAAACGGCATGATGGACCTCGACAATTGGTCCAGATTTATTACCGATCCGGGAAGTACACAATGAAAAAGGGGCCAGGGAAATCCTGGCCCCTTTGGAAGGGATTCGTATGCTTAGCGCGTCGGGCGGATGATGATCTCGACCCGACGGTTCTGGGCCCGGCCCTGCGGCGTCAGGTTGGAGGCAATCGGCAGGTCCTCGCCCCGGCCGATGGGCGCGACCCGGTTGCCCGGCACGCCGCTTTGCCGCAGGATTTCCGCGACCGAAACAGCGCGGCGCTGCGACAGGTCCTGATTATAGGCCGCCGTCCCGGTGTTGTCGGTATGGCCGATCACCTCGATCCGGCTGTTCGGATAGCGCAGAAGGCTGGCCGCGACGGTGCGGATGTCGCCCGCGAGTTCCGAGCGGACCGCAGCGCTGTCGGTGGCGAACAGCAGGTCCTGCGGCATGTTCACGATCAGGTATTCGCCGGTATTGGTGACCGAGATGTTCGAGTTCAGCGAGCCGCGCAGTTCGGCTGCCTGACGGTCAAGGTCCGCCCCGATCAGCGCACCCGTGCCCGCGCCCAGGGCGCCGCCGATCAGCGCACCCTTCAGCTTGTCGTCGCTGTCCGACACCGAAGCGCCCGCGACGGCACCGACAATTCCGCCGATGATTGCGCCGCTACGTTGGCGTGCGTTCGGATCATCAGGATAGGCGCCGGGGTCAACGCAAGCCGTCAGAAACAGCGTACCGGCCGCGGCCAAGATCAGGGGGGTCTTCATCATCATGTCGCTCTCGCCTCGTTAAAATGGCCCGTTCGGGGCTCGTTGCACCTTATACCAAGGCAGGAGAAAGACTTACAGTCCCGCCCCTCGGCATGGCTGTCTCGGCAGGCTTCCGCGCATCACAATCCGGTGCGTGCGGCCTCCCAGGCCAGCATCGCGCGCTTTCGGGGCAGGCCCCAGTGATAGCCGCCGAGGCCCCCGTCACGACGCAACGCGCGATGGCAGGGAATGAGGAACGAGATCGGATTGCGCCCGACGGCCGTCCCCACTGCCCGATGCGCCGAGGGATGGCCGATGGACCCGGCAATGTCGGCATAGGTCGTCACATGGCCGGTGGGGATCGCGAGCAATGCCTCCCAGACCTTGATCTGGAACGGCGCGCCGATCAGGTGCAGCGTCGTGTCCTTGCCGCCAAACGCCGCGTCCACCATCGGCCGGATGGCCATCGGGTCCTCCACGAAACGCGCCTTGGGCCAGCGGCCGACAAGGTCCTCCATCGCCGCCTCGGCCCCCATCTCGTCGGCAAAGCCCATGCCGCAGATGCCCTTGGCCGTGGCCATGACCAGTGCCGGCCCGAAAGGGCTTTCAAACCAGCCCCAGCGGATTTCCAACCCCTCGCCGCCCCGCGCATAGTCACCCGGGGACATCGCCTCCCAGGTCAGGAACAGGTCGTGCAAGCGTCCACTGCCGGAAAGCCCCGCCTCGTGCGCAGCGCCCAGCACCGTATGCCGCTCCGAGAGCAAGCGCCGCGCATGGCCCAAGGTCAGGTATTGCTGATAGCGCTTGGGGCTCACCCCCACCCATTGGCTGAATACCCGCTGGAAATGCGCCGGACTCATCCGCATCTTTGCGGCCAGGTCTTCCAGCGTCAGCGCGGGGCCTTCGCGGTCGATCACCTCCAAAGCGCGGGCGATCACCTGGTAGTGGTAGGCGGGCGATAGATCGGTCATGGCAGTCTCCTTGACCCCCAACCTAGTCGAGCCCAACCCTTGGCGCGACCCGCTTCCTGCGGTTCCGGTATCCCCTACTTGACCCCAAATGCCCCGCCGCTCTTGAATCTCGGAACGATCCCGATGGAGCCCCCCCTTGACCCTTCGCCCAACCTTTCTTGCAGTCGGCCTTCTGATCGCCTTGCCCGCACAGGCCGAGACCGAGCGCCGCTGCGGCTGGCTGCACAACCCCTCGCCGGCAAACTACATCCTCGAAGACGCCGACGGCCGCTGGTGGGCCTTCCGTCAAGGTGGCCCCTTCACTGAGGGCTTCATGGAAGCCGAAGCACTTGCCAGTCGCAACGAAGCCGAGTGGGTGGCGTTCAACGAAAACCAGGGCTACGGCTACGGCTGCGCCTGCCTTGACGGCAGCTTTGGCCCGATCGGCTCCGAGGAGGTGCTTTCCGTTGCCGAAATGACCTACCTTCCCCTGGCGAAATGCGAGATGGACCCTAAGCTGCCCTCGCCCAAGGCCGATGGCTAACCTGGCGCCCGTGGTCGGGCAGGCCTGCCCTCCCCAGGGATTGATGCGGCCTATGCGCCCGCGTTCGACGACCCTGCGGGGATGGTGACCAACGGCGCGAGCTGGGGCCACAGCTGCGTCTGCGTGGTGGAAGAGCTCAGTCCCGTCGGATCGGAGCAGGTCAGCAAGACCGCCGAGCTTATCGCCTTTCCGATCTGAACCTGCCAAGCCGGCGCGGCGCATCCCGCATTCGAATAGCACTCGTTGCGCGAAGCCCCCCTTGCTGGCAAAGAGAGGGTATGGCCACTCAACTCCCCTATGCCACGCTGAAACAGGTCTTCGCGCGCTTCGCCGAGGCCGAGCCCCATCCCAAGGGTGAGCTGCACCACACCAACGCCTTCACCCTTCTGGTGGCTGTGGCGCTTTCAGCCCAGGCCACCGATGCGGGGGTGAACAAGGCAACTGCCAAGCTATTCCAGATCGCCGACACGCCGGAAAAGATGCTGGCGCTCGGCGAAGACGCCCTCATCGAACACATCAAGACCATCGGCCTTTTCCGCAACAAGGCCAAGAACGTCATCAAACTCTCCCGCCTCCTGATCGACAATTTCGGGGGCGAGGTTCCAAGCTCCCGCGCTGCGCTCACCACCCTGCCGGGGGTGGGGCGGAAGACCGCGAATGTCGTTCTCAACATGTGGTTCCACCACCCCGCCCAGGCGGTCGACACCCATATCTTCCGCGTCGGCAACCGCACCGGCATCGCGCCGGGCAAGGACGAGGCCGCCGTCGAACGCGCGATCGAGGACAATGTCCCGGCAGAATACCAGCAACACGCGCACCACTGGCTTATCCTGCACGGCCGGTATATCTGCACCGCGCGCAACCCCAGATGCGGCATCTGCCCGATCCGCGACTGGTGCCAATACGAGGAGAAGACGGCATGAAATCCTATCAGGTTGTCGGCATCGGCAATGCCATCGTCGACGTCTTCTCCACCGCCGATGACAGCTTCCTTGACCTCATGGGCATCCAGAAGGGCATCATGCAGCTTGTCGAACGTGAGCGCGGTGAGATGCTTTACGGTGCGATGACCAACCGCCAGCAGGCGCCCGGCGGTTCCGTCGCCAACACGCTGGCGGGCCTTGGTAACCTTGGGCTGACGACCGCTTTCATCGGCCGCGTACACGACGACGCGCTTGGCCGGTTCTACGCCCGCACCATGGCGGACGAGGGGACCGATTTCGTCAACCCGCCCGTCCCGGGTGGAGAGCTGCCCACGTCACGCTCGATGATCTTCGTCTCGCCCGATGGCGAGCGGTCGATGAACACCTATCTCGGGATTTCGTCCGAGCTTGGCCCCGACGACGTCTCCGACACGGTCGCGGGCAGTGCCGAGATCCTGTTCCTCGAAGGCTATCTCTACGACAAACCCAAGGGCAAACAGGCCTTCGAACGCGCGGTCGAGCTTTGCCATGCGGCCGGAGGCAAGGCCGGGATCGCGCTTTCCGACCCGTTCTGCGTCGATCGCCACCGCGACAGCTTCCGCCAACTGGTCAAGTCGCTCGACTACGTGATCGGCAACGAACACGAGTGGTCCTCGCTTTACCAGACCGACCTCTCTACCGCGCTGGAACAGGCGGCGGCCGATGCGGGCCTTGTCGTCTGCACCCGCTCCGGCCATGACGTGATCGTCGTGCGGGGCGAAGAGCAAGCCGTGGTCCCGGTTCGCCGCATCGTTCCCGTGGATGCCACCGGCGCAGGCGACCAGTTCGCCGCAGGCTTCCTCTACGGCCTTGCGACCGGCCAGTCCCTTGCCACCTCTGGCCGGATGGGCTGCGTCGCCGCTGCCGAGGTCATCAGCCATTTCGGCGCAAGGCCCGAAGCCGACCTCAAGGAGCTTTTCCGCAAGGAAGGCCTGATCTGAACCCGCGCAGGGTGAGTCGTTCCGCGCTTGGGCGCGGGTTGACCCACTGCCCGTTCAGGCGGGAACCCGAAGGCGGGCCATGAAGAACCCGTCCATCCCGCCACGCTCAGCCCAATAGTCGGGCCTGACACGCAACCCGCCGGCGTCGGTCCACCAACCTGGCTCCACCCCCGGCAGTTCCAACCGCTCCACCACCAGCCCCGGATGCCGCTCCAGCGCGGCGGAAAGCTGCTCTTCGCCTTCCTCGGCAAGCAGCGAGCAGGTGGCATATACCAGCCGCCCGCCCGGTTTCAGCCAGCCCAGGGCCCGGTCGATCAGCGCCGTCTGCAGGCGGACCAGCCCCACCACTTCCGAGCCGTCCTTGACAAAGGGCAGGTCGGGGTGGCGTCGGATCGTGCCCGTCGCTGAACAGGGCGCATCAAGAAGGATCGCGTCGAACCGCTCCCCCGGCTCCCAGACCAGCGCATCCGCTGCCACGACCCGGGCTTTCAACCCGGTACGCGCCAGGTTCGCCTCCAGCCGCGCCAGACGTGGCGCGGAGATATCAAGCGCCACCACCTCGGCCCCCGCGGCGGCAAGCTGCAACGTCTTGCCCCCCGGTGCCGCGCAGAGGTCCAGCACCCGCTCTCCCGGCTTGGCATCCAGCAGGCGCGCGGGCAGGGCGGCGGCGGCATCCTGCACCCACCAGCCGCCCTCGGCATAGCCGGGCAGGGTGGATATCTGGCCAGGGGCCTGCAGTCGCAGGCTGCCGGTCGGCAAGACCTCTCCCTCCGGTCGCGGAAAACCGGGGCGAAGGGTGACATCCAGCGGCGGCTCCACGGCCTGGACCGCCTCGATGGCCGTCACGACCTCACGGCCCCAGGCATGGACCAGGGGCTGGCGCAGCCAGCGCGGCAGCCGTTGCGGAGGGGAGCCTGCGAAGATATCGGTCTCGGGCAGCGCGCGCAGGACCGCGTTCACCAGACCGGCCAGATGTGCCGTGCGCTTGCCCCCCTTGCGGGTAATCTCCACTGCCGCATTGACCACGCCATGGGCCGGGGCGCCCATTGCGCGCTCGACCACGGCCAGACGAAGGGTATTGCGCACGCTCAGCGGCGGCGCTTTCCGCAGCTGCCGGTCCAGCAGCTTGTCGGCGGGCTCCAGGTGGCGCAGCACGGTTTCGGCCAGCCGCAGCGCTCGCGCCCGGTCGGCCGGTGCAAGATCGGCGCCGGAAAAGTCCGACAGCATGCGGCCTTCGCCCAGAACCCCATCCAGGATCGCCACTGCGGTGGCGCGTGCCACTACCCCTTCGGCCATTGCCGTCCCCTTGCTGATCTGCGACGCGGCCTATATCACCGAGGCACGCCACACAAGGAAACCGGGATGGAAAGCGACGATCTTCCCCCCGCCGCCCTCCGCGCCCTGGCCGAGGCCGAGGAGCGCCGCAAGGCCGCCGAGGCCAAGCCCCCCCTGCCGCCCGAACTTGGCGGGCGCGAGGGGCCTGAACCGGTACGCTATGGCGACTGGGAAAAGAAGGGCCTTGCTGTCGACTTCTGACGCAAGCCAGCCCCTCCTCCTTCATCTTGGTCTCAGCACCGTAGGCCCGCTTGCGGCGGGCGACGAGCTTCCAGACGAGTAGGCTCTCAGACTCAGCGCAGACGGAAGACTGCGGAATCGCCGCGGCCCTGATCGACAGTGAAACGGACCTTTTCCGCCCCCTGCGCTTCAACAAGCTGGCAATTGTAGCCGATCTCCATCCCGCTCCAGTCCATCTCGCGGCAGAAATAGCCGTCCTTCCAGGCCCAGTTTCCGGTGATCTTCCAGCCCATTGCCGAGCCGTCGATACGCCCGTCCGGAAGGACGTTGAGCGACAGGTTGTAAAGGCCGATCCGAAGTACCCGGTCCTCGATCAGGTCAAGAAAGCGGTTCTTGTCCTTCACCGGTTCAAAGCCATCGGCTGCCAAAGGGGCAGCAGCGGTGACAGCGAAAAGCAAAGCAAACAGGCGCAGCATGAGGTCCCCCGACATCAGTCTGCGACTGATACGCGGCACAGGCGCCCCTGGATCACCCGTCAGATGCCAAGTACATCCATCATGTCATACTGGCCGGGCTTCTGGCCCTGGCCCCACAGCGCCGCGCGCAGGGCCCCCCGGGCAAAGATCGCCCGGTCCGTCGCCACATGACGCAGGATAACGCGCTCACCCTCGCCCGCGAAGATCACGTCGTGCTCGCCCACGATGTCGCCGCCCCGGATGGCCGAAAAGCCGATCGTCCCCTTGTGACGTGCGCCCGTGATCCCGTCCCGACCCGAGACGCGGCTGTTCTCCAGGCTCACCCCCCGACCCTCGGCAGCCGCGGCGCCAAGCATCAGCGCCGTGCCCGAGGGCGCGTCGACCTTCATGCGATGGTGCGCCTCGACGATCTCCACGTCCCAATCCGCATCGAGCGCGGCCGCAACCTTCTGCGTCATCCGCACCAGAAGGTTCACCCCCAGCGACATGTTGCCCGCCCGGACGATCACCGCATGACGGCTGGCCGCTTCGATACGGGCCAGGTGTTCGGCCTCAAGCCCGGTCGTGCCGATCACATGCACGGCCCGGGCCTGTGCCGCCAGTGCCGCGAATTCCACCGTCGCGGCGGGGGCGGTGAAGTCGACGACGGCCTGGGCCTTGGCAAAGGCCTCCAGCGCGTCGTCGGTGACCTTGACCCCGACCGGAGCACCGCCCATCGCCTCGCCCACGTCGCGACCGATCCAGGCATGGCCCGCGCGCTCAACGCAAGCCACCAGCCGCAGCCGGTCCGATCCCTGCGTCAGGCGGATCAGTGTCTGCCCCATCCGGCCCGAGGCCCCTGTCACCACCAGTCCCGGAACGTCGCCCATGCCAATTCTCCTTGCTCGCCTTCCTCCTAGCGCCGATCTGCGGGGCAAGAAAGCCCGGCGTTGCGGGCGCGGTCGAAACGGCATAAACGGGCGCCATGTCGAACAAGCGCTTCTCTTCCGGGTCCGGCCCGTCGCAACGCCAGCTTCGTGTGGGGGAACTCATCCGCCGCACGCTTTCGGACGTGCTGAACCGGGCCGAAATCCATGACCCCGAACTGAACGCCATGTCGATCACCGTGGGCGAGGTCTCCTGCTCGCCCGATCTCAAGGTGGCGACGGTCTATGTCATGCCGCTGATGGGTTCGGTCCCGATCGAATCCGCGATCGCCGCTCTGGCCCGCAACAAGGCCGAACTGCGCCACCGCGTCGCCAGCGAGCTCACGCTGAAATACGCCCCGGACCTGCGCTTCCGCCCGGACGAGACTTTCGACCGGCTCGACGAGACGCGGCGGCTGTTCTCGGACCCGGCGGTCCAGCGCGACCTTGACGCCCCGGAAGAAGACTGATGCTGCGCCTTGTCCTGGCCTTCCTGGCCTTCCTGGCCGTTCCGTTCGCCGCCGGGGCGACCGAGTGCCGCGACACCGATTTCGACGGTGCCTCATTCACCCTGTGCGAAGTCACCCTTGGCGAAGACTTGCGCCTTTTCCATTCCGGGCCTGACGGTGCATATGGCAGCTTCCGCAAGGTCGATGCCGCCTTGGCCGAGCAGGGACAGGCCCTTGGCTTTGCCATGAATGCCGGCATGTACCACCGCGATCTTTCCCCGGTGGGGCTTTATGTCGAAGAGGGCGTCGAGCGTTCGCGCATCGTCACCAGCGACGGTCCCGGCAACTTCGGCCTCTTGCCGAACGGGGTCTTCTGCATTGGCGACAGGTTCCGGGTGATCGAAAGCCGTAGCTTCCGCAAGACGAAGCCCGACTGCCGCTTCGCCACCCAGTCCGGCCCGATGCTGGTGATCGACGGCAAGCTGCACCCGAAGCTCTTGCCCGAGAGCGACAGCCTTTACATCCGCAACGGGGTTGGCGTCAGCGCCGACGGCACGCGGGCAGTCTTCGCCATCTCGAATAGCGAAGTGAACTTTCATGCCTTCGCGCGGCTTTTCCGCGACGGGCTGGGTCTGCCCGACGCGCTCTATTTCGACGGCAACATCTCGCGTCTCTATGCGCCGCAGTTGAACCGGCACGACGGCGGCTTCCCGATGGGTCCGATCGTCGGCACCGTCGTCCCGAAAGGCTGATCTCTCATGTCACGCACCAAAAAGGGTCGCGCCGTCAGCGGCTGGCTTGTTGTGGACAAACCGGCCGGCATCACCTCGACGGCCGTGGTCAACAAGGTGAAATGGGCGCTTTCGGCGCAGAAGGCGGGCCATGCCGGCACGCTTGACCCGGATGCGACCGGTGTCCTTGCCGTGGCCCTGGGTGAGGCGACGAAGACCATCCCCTACATCACCGACGCGCTGAAGTCCTACCGCTTCCGGGTGACCTTGGGCGCTGCGACCGATACTGACGACGCCTCGGGCAAAGAGATCGCCACCAGCGATCTGCGGCCCACCGACGCGCAGATCGAGGCCGCCTTGCGCGCCTTCCGCGGAGACATCCTGCAGGTCCCGCCCCAGTATTCCGCCGTGAAGGTCGATGGCGACCGCGCCTACGACCTCGCGCGTGAAGGTGAAACCATGGACCTCGCCGCCCGCCCGCTCTGGGTGGAAAGCCTGACGGTCCTTGGCCGCCCCGACCCCGACCACGTCGATCTGGAAATGGTCTGCGGCAAGGGTGGCTATGTCCGCTCCATCGCCCGCGACCTTGGACAAGCGCTCGGCTGCTTGGGGCATGTCCAATGGCTGCGCCGGGAATGGTCCGGCCCCTTCACTGCCGGTCAGGGCGTGACCCTGGACCAGATCGACGCCGAGGCGAAGACCGAGGCCCTCGATGCCCGGCTCCTGCCGTTGGAGCTGGGCCTGCGGGACCTTCCACAGTTCACGGCCACTCCGGAAGGTGCCGTGCGCCTCAGGAATGGCAATCCGGGCCAGGTGATCGGCCACGCCGATTGGGGGACCGAGGGCTGGGCGAGCCTGAATGGCCAGGCCGTCGCGGTGGGCCACTACCGGGGCGGAGAGTTGCACCCGAGCCGGGTGTTCAACCGCTAAGCCCCGGTCAATCTGATTGCAGAATCGCTTGCCCGTTTCCCAACATCTTCGCAGATAGCGCGAGGGGTGTGAAACCCGTCGCACCAACGAAGACGCCCGGTTGCGACAAGAGAAAAGGCCCCGCGTTTCCGCAGGGCCTTTCCGAAGTCCTTGACCTGACCAATCAGGCCAGCGCGGCCTTGGCCTGGCCGGCGATGGCGTTGAACGCCTCGGGCTCGTGCACGGCGAGATCGGCGAGAACCTTGCGGTCAACCTCGATCCCGGCTTTCGCCAGGCCGTTGATCAGACGCGAATAGGTCATCTCGGCGTCAAACAGACGGACGGCAGCGTTGATCCGCTGGATCCACAGCGCGCGGAAGCTGCGCTTGCGGGCCTTGCGGTCGCGGGTCGCATACTGGTTGGCCTTGTCGACCGCCTGGGTGGCAGTACGGAAGTTCGTGGACCGGGCGGCGTAATAGCCTTTCGCGGCCTTGATCACCTTCTTGTGGCGTGCGTGGGTAACGACGCCGGATTTGACGCGGGACATCTCTGGCTCTCCTTACCGGTCGTAGGGCATGTATTTCTTGACGATCTTCGCGTCGCTCTCGCACAGGATCATGGCCCCTGCGGAATCGCGGACGAATTTCGCCGTGCGCTTGATCATGCCGTGGCGCTTGCCGGCGGGACCGGCCTTCACCCGACCGGAGGCCGTGAAGCTGAAGCGCTTCTTCGCCGCCGACTTGGTCTTCATCTTGGGCATTTCCATCTCCGTGGTTTCAGGCACGACTCGGCAT
>JAEULQ010000075.1 GCA_016792685.1 Tabrizicola sp.
ATCCCCGCGTCGCTGGCATAGTGCAGGTACCACAGCATGTGACAGGCCGAGAGCGCCGAAAGCAGCAGATCCTCTGGGTTCATCTTGCTCGGATCGCCGCCGAGCAGTGGGTCGTTCGAGCAATGGACCGGTTCCTTCCCCGGCACCGCGATATCCCAGGTCCGGTCATAGGCCTTGTAATGCGCCGTGCCCTCGCCCCGATTGCCGGTCCAGAGGATGCGTGTGGTGTAGTCGTGGTTTGGCATCGGACTATCCTACTGTCGGCGCGCAAGCGGGAGTGACTTCATTGTCTAAGCTTTCGATCGACCAATCCCAGTGCGCCGTTCTTAAAGAGAAAATCCGAAAGCACAGCCCACTCGGCGTCTTTGTCGCGGTCAGTCGTCAACCACTGCCGCAATGCGATGGCAATCAGGCTGTCCATCTCAAAAATGAATGCCCCTGAACATGGTGCCTGCAGGACCGTGTAGTGTTCCGGCTCCGGTGTCGCCGCGATAAACCCGCTGCCTGACCGAAGTGGTGGCAGATCAGAGGTCGGATCACGCAGCGCAATCAGATAACCGGAATGCCCCTCGCTCTTCAGGTCTTCTGGTTCACCAAACGTCGAGTTGTCCCAAGTCACCGTAAGAAGGCCGGCACGTCCCCACTTTTCTCGTTCTGGGTCAGACCGAGTGGGAGGGGCAACACGTCCGGCCCCTTTTGGGCGAAGGACTTCGTAAATGTGCACATTGAAACGAGCGTAATTCAGGAGGTCTCCCCGGTTCGGATCGGGATCAGGATCAACGATCTCATAACCTAGAATATCACCGACCACGACCGCGTCAGCGAGCAAGATATCGCGGTAGTCCATTTCCGCATACATTTCGCAGCCGTATGCCGTTGTTGTGGAAAACCAAAAGCAAAGTGCCGACAGAACGCACCTTTTGCGCATTTCGATGCGCCTCACAAGAAAGCCGATTAATAGACTCATTTCCATTTTTCGTCGAAAGGCAAGTCAGGTCTACCGCCCCTTCCACACCGGGTCCCGCTTCTCCGCAAAAGCCTTCGCGCCCTCCAGCTGATCCTCGCTGGAATAAAGCCGATCAACGGTAGGCATCTGCCGCTTGGTGATCCGGTTCAGCGCGTCCTGGAAGCGCATGTTCTCGGCCTCGCGCACCACTTCCTTGATCGCCGCATAGACCAACGGAGGGCCACTCTCCAAGAGGCGCGCCAGCTCCCAGGTCTTGGCCAGAAGCTCCTCGGGCTTGCAGATCTCCTTGATCAGGCCCCAGCGGAAGGCCTCTTCCGCGTCGAACCAGCGACCGGTCAGCAAGAGGTCCATCGCCACGTGATAGGGGATGCGTTTCGGGAGTTTGATCGAGGCCGCATCGGCCACCGTGCCGGACCGGATTTCAGGCAACGCAAAGGTCGCATTGGTCGAACACATGATGATGTCGGCCGACAACGCGAATTCGAGCCCCCCGCCGCAGCAGATGCCCTGCACCGCCGCAATCACCGGCTTGTTGAGGTTCGGAAGCTCCTGCAGCCCGGCAAAGCCACCAACCCCATAGTCGCCATCGACCGCATCGCCCTCGGCCGCAGCCTTCAGATCCCAGCCGGGGCAGAAGAACTTCTCCCCCGCGGCCCGGATGATGCAGACCCGCAAGCTGTCATCGTCCCGAAAATCCCGGAAGGTCAGCCCCATGACCCGACTTGTCGCAAGGCTGATCGCATTGGCCTTGGGCACGTCCAGCGTGACCTCAAGAATGGCCCCCTCGCGGCGCGTCTTGATCGGGCCTTCGACCCGCATCTGCATTTCCGGCATCACACCCTCCTGATCAGCGCATCCACCGCCACGGCACCGGACTGGCGCACGAGCACGGGGTTGATTTCAATTTCCTCAAGGCTTTCGTCGGCGAGCATCAAGGCCCCGAGCCGCACTGCGATTTCCGCGACGGCCGCCATGTCGGCCTTGGGCCTGCCCCGGTAGCCGTCCAAAAGCGGCCAAAGGCGAAGGCGCCTTGCGGCCTCCAGCACCTGAGCCTCCGTCGCGGGCAGGACCAGCGTCACCGTATCGGCCAGAACCTCGGCCGTCACGCCTCCCATCCCAAGCGTCAAGGTCACGCCATAGACCGGGTCGCGCCGCAGCCCAAGCAGCACTTCCGCCACGGCCCCGGTCACCATTTCCTCGACCAGATAGCCGGTCGCTCCCGGCATTTCGGCCTGACCCTCAAGGGTCGACAGCCCCAGCCGCACTGCCCCGGCCTCGGTCTTGTGGGCAAAGCCAAGGCCCTTCAACACATAGGGTGCGCCAAAGCGTACCTTCCCCGCCACCTCGGCAATCGTCGCCCCGGTCACCGAGCCCGGCACCGGAACCCCTGCCTCGGCCAGCAGCGCCTTGCCTTCGGCCTCCGACAGCAACCGCACCTCACGTGGTGCCAGCGCCTTGGCAGGCCGCCATCCCGGAACCCCGGCCGGGGTCTGCGCCGCCTTGATCGCGGCGATCGCGGTTTCCAGACCCAGTAGCGTGCAGATGCCTTGATCCATCATCTCACGCACCCGGCCCTCGCCGAAGTTTTCGACCATCGAGGCGACCGGGAAGGCGATCTTGCCCGTGGCTTTCTGCGCCGCCACGATCGCGTCAAGTGCAGGCTGATAGCTGGACGGATCGCAGCGATCCGCTCGCGGCGTGTCGATGATGTACATCCCGGCGTCATAGGCCTCGAGCATGGCCGAGAAGACCTCGGTCGTCTTCGGCCCATTGCCCCAGATGAACGTGTGGTAATCCAACGGGTTGGAGATCGTCGGGATCTCCCCCAGCACCGCAAAGAGCCGGTCATGCGTGGCTTGCGGGACGGGCGGGAAGTCGATCCCGTAAGGCGCGGCCAGGTCCGCGGCCAACCCTGCCTCACCGCCCGAGCAGGAGAGCGAACAGATCCGCGTCCCGATCTGCGGCCCGTGGACGTGGAAGATCTTCAAGGTCTCGACCAACTCGCTGGGAGTATTGACCTCCGCCACCCCGATCTGCCGCAGGAAGGCGCTGGAGGCAGCCCCCCCACCCGCCAACGACGCGGTGTGGCTGGCCGCAGCGGTCCGCGACAGTTCGGTCTTGCCCGACTTGATCGCGACCACGCCCTTGCCCATCGCTCGCGCCTTCTCGGCCAGCGCCGCAAAGGCCGGGGCATCGTCGATCCCTTCGATGTAGAGACCCACCGCCGTCACCCGCGGATCGTCAAGCAGTGCACCGGTCAACTCTGCCAGCCCGACGACCGCGGCATTCCCGAGGCAGGCGACATAGGCCACCGGCAGACCCCGGGCCTGCATGCCAAGGTTGATGACAATGTTCGAAGATTGGCTGACCAGCGCCACGCCTTTCTCCACCCGGATCCCGCCATGCTGGTCTGGCCAGAGAAGCGCCCCGTCGAGGTAGTTGATCACCCCATAGCAGTTCGGCCCGAGGATCGGCATCTCCCCTGCCGCCTCGACCAGCTTCGCCTGCAGTCCGGGCTCCCCTGCCTCGGTCCAGCCGGAGGCAAAACAGATCGCGCCCCCCGCGCCCATCCGGGCAAGCTCGCCCACCACATCGACTGTGGCCATCCGGTTGACGCCGATGAAGGTCGCATCCGGGGCCGAAGGTAGGTCCGCCAGCGAGGCATAGGCCTTCAACCCGCCGATTTCGCTCTTGGTCGGATGCACGGGCCAGACCTGGCCCTTGAAGCCCATCTTCTGGCATTGCTCGATGACGTTCCGGGCCCAGCCGGCCCCCAGAACGGCGATGGTCTTGGGGCGAAGCAGACGGTCGAGGCGGCTCATGCCCGGCCTCCGTGTGCTGCATCAGCCCCGGGGCACAGTCCCCGCGTCCATTGGTACTCGGACCAATGGCGCACCAATGAACGCACCCGGGATATCTGGGAACAGAAGAAAGGCCTAGAGAGTCCACGGGCAACGCCCCGCCCGGACCAGCCGAGCGAGGCGCCTTCTCCCGTTACGGTCATCGGCGTCCCCGCCTGTACCGTACTGCCAGCATGCAGATTCGCAGTTAACATTTCGTTGCTTCTTCTGTTCTCAAATATCCCACGGGGAGCGCGAGGGGTGTGAAACCCCTCGCCCCTGACGCCTCAACCCCCAACCGCGCGCAGAAGTTCGCGGCTGATGATGTGGCGCTGGATCTCCGAGGTGCCTTCCCAGATCCGCTCCACGCGAGAATCCCGCCAGATGCGTTCCAGCGGCAGTTCGTCCATCAGCCCCATGCCGCCGTGAATCTGGATCGCCTCATCCGCCACCATCGCCAAGACTTCGGTCGCCTTCAGTTTCGCCATCGACATGTCGGCCTCTGTCACCGTGCCCTGATCATATTTCCAGGCCGCCTCGCGGGTCAGAAGCTCGGCCGCTTTCAGCTCCATCGCCATGTCGGCAAGCTTGAACGAAATCCCCTGGAACTTGCCGATCTGCTGGCCGAACTGCTTGCGCTCGGCGGAATAGGAAATCGCATGGCCCAGCGCGCGTTCCGCCCGGCCAAGGCAGGTCGAGGCGACTTGCAGGCGCGTTGCCCCCAGCCAGGAATTCGCCACTTCAAAGCCCTTGTGGACCTCGCCCAGGATCTGGCGTTTGTTGATCCGGCAATCGTCGAATTCCAGCACCGCATTGGTGTAGCCCCGGTGGCTGACGTTGCGATAGCCGTCGCGCACCGAAAACCCCGGCGTGCCCTTGTCGACGAAGAAGGCGGTGATCAGCTTCTTCGGCCCGCGCGGGGTCTGTTCCTCGCCCGTCGCCATGAAGCAGATCGCAAAGCCTGCAAGGTCTGCGTGGGAAATGAAATGCTTGGTCCCGTTCAGGATCCAGTCATCGCCATCCTGCCGCGCGCTGGCCTTCATACCCCGCAGGTCCGACCCCGCGCCGGGCTCGGTCATCGCCAGGCAATCCCAGGTTTCACCCCGGATGCAGGGCATCAGGTATTGCTCGCGCTGTTCGGCATTCCCGGCCAGAAGGATGTTCGACGGCCGGGCCACGGTCGTCCAGTGCAGCGCATAATTCGCGCGGCCCAGTTCCTTTTCATAGAGCAGCCAGGACAGGGTATCGAGGCCGGCACCACCGACCTCGACCGGCATGTTGGCGGCGTAAAGCCCTGCCGCAATGGCCTTTTTCTGGATCTCCTTGATCAGGTCCAGAGGCAGATGGCCCGTGCGTTCGACCTCCAACTCGTGCGGATAAAGCTCCGCCTCGACAAAGGCCCGCGTCGTGTCGACGATCATCTGTTGTTCTTCGTTCAGACCGAAATCCATTGTGCCCTCACGGATCGGGATTGATGGTAAAGCCGTCTACGGTCAGTGCCTGGCCCGAAACCATGCGCGCCCCGTCAGAGGCCAGGAACAGCGCCATGTGCGCCACGTCTTCAGGATCAGAGAGCCGCTTCAGCGCGGTCCCCGAAGCATAACCCTGCCGAACCGCCTCCGGCGTCATGCCCTTGGCTTCGGCCTCGGCCTCGATCACCCGGTCGATCCGGGGGCCGTTGACCGAGCCCGGGCAGATCGCATTGGCCCGGATGCCAAACGGCCCCAGCTCCATTGCCACAGTCTTCATCAGCCCGATCACCGCCCATTTCGCCGCCACATAGGGCGCGCGGTAAGGCACGCCGTAGATCCCTGCGGTCGACGAGGTGAAGATCATCACGCCCCGCCCCGCCGGTTTCATCAACCGCGCGCCGTGCTTGGCCGCCAGCATCGCGCCATCAAGGTTCACCCCCAGACACTGGTGCCAGCCTTCCAGCGGCATGTCCTCGATCGCCGCTGTCGGCCCCTTGATCCCGGCATTGGCGCAAAGGACGTCGAGGCCGCCCCAATCCGCCGCGATCTCGGAAAACAGCAGCTCCATCGCAGGCTCGCTGGAGGTATCGCAGACCGTTCCCCGAATGCCCGCAGGCAGGGCCGCCACGGCAGAGGCATCGACATCCGTCACCCAGACTCGATAGCCCGCATCGGCAAAGGCCTTGGCCATCACCAGGCCAATGCCATTTGCCCCCGCCGTGATCAGGCAGCGTTTCACTTCTTCTGCCCCACCGCCCGGCCCGCGCCTTCCGGCAGGGGCAGGCCCTCATGCGCCTTGGCGATCGCCTGCAGCTTGGCCCAGACCTCGGGCGCCGCCGGAACCGACTTGCCCGCGCCCATGTCGACATGCAGGCAAAGCTGTTCGATGGTCGCGACACAGGTCTCGCCCACCATCACGCGGACAAAGCTGCGGAACCGCTTCTCGTCGGCGCTGATGATCTGCAACTCGCCCCGCACCTGATCGCCAAGCTTGGCCTCACCCAGATGCCGGATATGCGTCTCGGCCGAGTAGTAGCTGTGCCCAGCCGCCACATAATCCATCCCCGCGCCGATGGTGCGCAGCAAGTTGTCCACCGTCTCGGAGTTCACGAAGTAATAGCGGCTTTCGGTCATGTGACCGTTGTAGTCGATCCAGCCCGGCAGGACCTGGCCCTGGTACATGACCAGAGGCGCCGCCTTGGCCCCGGTATCCAGGCCCTTCTGCATCTCGGCATGGAAGACCGCCGCCCGCGCCTCGTCATGTTCGCGCAGGACCTTGCCAGCGCCCCAGTTGCGTTCCTTCAGGCTTCGCAGGAAACCCACAAGGTTGCGGTCGCGGATGCGTTCAAGCTCACGGATGCCGTACATGCCGGACTGGGCGTCGGACTGGCTGGAGACAAGCTCGACCAGCTCGTCATTGAACTCGGGCACATCCATCAGCTTGGTCCAGGGCCATTTCAGCGCCGGGCCAAACTGGGCCATGAAGTGCTTCATTCCCGCTTCGCCGCCCGCGATGCGGTAGGTCTCGAACAGACCCATCTGCCCCCAGCGCAGGCCAAAGCCCATGCGGATCGCCTCGTCGATCTCTTCGGTCGTGGCGATGCCGTCCTTCAGCATCCACAGCGCCTCGCGCCAGACCGCCTCAAGGAAGCGGTTGCCGATGAAGGCGTCGATCTCGTGGCGGATCACCAGCGGGAACATCCCGATGGCCTTCATGATCTCGACCGTCTTTTCCACCACGGCGGGCGGGTTCGCCGGCGAACCCGACACTTCCGACAGCGGCAGGAGGTAGACCGGGTTGAACGGATGCGCGACGATGATGTTTTCCGGCGCGGGCGAGCCCTTCTGCAGGTCACTCGCCTTGAACCCGCTGGTCGAGGACCCGATCAGCACGCCCGGATTGGCCTGTTGCAACTGGGCATAGACCTTGTGCTTCAGCTCGATCCGCTCCGAGACCGACTCCTGCACATATTCCGCGCCCTCGACAGCCTCGCCGATGGTTCCGTGAAACGTAAGCTTGCCCTCCGGCGGCATCGGCACGTCCGAAAGCGCGGGCAGCGCCAGCCGGGCATTGGCCATGACGGCTGCAATCTTCCGCTCGGCCTCGGGATCAGGGTCGAAGACACCCACATCCCAGCCATTCAGAAGAAACCGCGCGGCCCAACCGCCACCGATAACCCCGCCCCCGATGATTGCTGCTTTTCTGGTCATTCTTCATTCCTCAGTGTGTCGGCTGCCGGTCGCGTAAAAATCTAAGTTGTCATCGTCACTCGGCACTGCCTCGATATAACCGGCGGCGCAGGTATTGGTTGTAGGCAAGCAAACGGTCTCACATTGCGAAGAGTCGCTGCATGCCTTTCCTCCGTCAGAGGTGCGCTTGTCGCAGATCGGCAATCCGCGCTTTAGTGCTAGCAGCCCGCTTTGGAACTCCACGACTGGTTCCCGGCCAGATGCGCGGCAGGCCGCGACGGCTCGCTCCACATCAAGCTCCGTAGGAATTTCGACATCAGGCGCGGACTCTCTCTCCTGCTCGGTACAAGCCACGCACAACAGCGTGCCAAGCAAAACCACCGACGCCTTGCTGGCACGCATGACGCTCCCCATTATTGTCGCCCTGCGTCTCATTCTTCTTATGCTGCCCCAGATTTCAATCCAGGCCCCCCGCCCGGCTACCCTCTCTGTATTTACAGGCAAAGCGGCGATCCACGACCGACACCGCACCCACCTTTCCCCCATCCCGCTCGCAGCGCTGGATCTCCCCTGGCGTCTCCTCAATCACCCGGGCCAGACAGATCTCCCGCCCCGACGGACCGCTCAGCGGGGCCGGGCTGGTGCAGTCGATCTCGCCCAGCGGGACCCCGGCCGGGGTGTACCAGGCCCCGTCCTCGACACAGGCCGCAAGCATCAGCAGGCAGGCCGCCGCCGATCCAAGCCTAACCTGCATCGCACGGCGAGGCATGAGGCTAGCGGCCGACCGGTGCGCGTTTCTCCAGCTTCAGCCGCGCCCGCACTTCCGCCGGGGTGATGACCCGCGCGCCCATGTTCTCGATAATCGTCGCTGCCCGCTCCACCAGCTGAGCGTTGGTCGCGAGCACGCCCTTGTCGAGCCAGAGGTTGTCCTCAAGCCCCACCCGGACGTTCCCGCCCGCCAGCGTGGCCGCCGCGACATAGGCCATCTCGTTCCGGCCCAGACCGAAGGCGCTGAAATGCCAGCCCGCGGGGACGTTGTTCACCATCGCCATGAAGGTGTTGAGGTCATCCGGCGCCCCCCACGGAACGCCCATGCAGAGCTGCACCAGCACCGGCTCGGGGATCACGCCTTCCTTCACCAGCTCTTTCGCCAGCCACAGATGACCGGTGTCAAAGGCCTCGATCTCGATCCGCACGCCCGCCGCCGTCATCCGCTTGGCCATATCGCGGAGCATCCCCGGCGTGTTGACCATCACATAATCGGCCTCGTTGAAGTTCATCGTGCCGCAATCCAGCGTGCAGATCTCCGGCCGGCATTCGACGATATGGGCGACACGCTCTTCCGCGCCGCACATGTCCGACTTGGCGGCCATCGTCGTCATCGTCTCGGTGTCGTCGAAATACATGTCCCCGCCCATGCCGGCGGTCAGGTTCAGGACGACATCCGTGTCGCTGTCGCGGATCCGGTCAGTGACCTCGCGGTAGTATTCCAGCTTGCGGCTGGGCTTCCCGGTCTCGGGGTCACGCACATGGCAATGCACCACTGCCGCCCCCGCCTTGGCCGCCGCAATCGCGGCATCGGCAATCTGCTTCGGCGAGCGTGGCACATGGGGCGAGCGGTCCTGCGTGCCGCCGGAACCGGTCACCGCGCAGGTGATGAAGACTTCCTTGTTCATGTTCAGCGGCATGTCATTCCCTCCAGAGGCTTTGTCCCACCATAGCCGTCTTGCGCAGCGCCGCTTTGCACTTTACGAAATCCGCATGACGGAAAATGCCATTCTTCAGCCCTCGGACCAGCCGCTGACCATTTCGCTTCTGGTCCTGCCCCAGGCCTCGATCCTCGAGGTCGCCTCGGCGCTTGACCCTTTGCGCAATGCCAACCGTCAGCTCGGGCATGAGGCCTATCGCTGGCGCGTCGTCTCGCCCGATGGCGCGCCCGTCCCCCTGACCTGCGGCATCGAGCTGCCCTCCTCCGGGCCCCTTTCCCATGCGGTCGGTGCGGATGCCCTGATCGTGGTGGCGGGTTACCGGCTGGCCGAAGTCGCGACCCGCCCCCTGATCCGCGAGCTTCGCCGCATCGCCTCGCGCTTCCAACTGGTCGGCGGCATCGATGCCGGCCCCTGGGTCCTGGCACGCGCGGGCCTTCTGGACGGCCACCGCGCGACCGTGCATTGGGAGGATCTCGAAGACCTCGCCGCCGCGCATCCGCACATCGATGTAATCCCGGACCGCTTCGTGATCGACCGCAACCGCGTGACGATCTCGGGCGCCGCCCCCGCTGCCGACTTCATGCTGCATCTGATCCGCGCCCGCCACGGCGCGGCGCTGGCCCGTCAGGTCGCGATGAGCTTTCTGACCCAAGCTCGCCCCGGCCACGAACCCCAGACCGCCCCGCTTGAACCCGACCCAGCGCTTGACCCTCGCGTTGCGGCCGCGCTTGCCCGAATGGAAGCCCGAATCGACAGCCCGGAGACCGCCGCCGACACTGCCGTGGCTGTGGGCCTCTCCTGCCGCCGCCTCGAAACCCTGTTCCGCGAGGCCTTCGGCACCACCCCCGGCGCCCATGCGCTGGACCTGCGCCTGCAGGCGGCGCGACGGATGCTGACCGACACGCGCCACCCGCTAGCCGAAGTTGCCCTCAGGACCGGCTTTTCCAGCCCGTCCACGCTCTCCCGCGCCTTCAGGGCCAGGTTCGGCCATCCGCCCGGGGCACTGCGCGCCTGACGCTCAGACGTCTTCCCTGTCCAGACCGCTCCGCTCCTCCGCCACCTTTCGCAGGGGCGCCAGCAAAGTCAGCGTCAGGAAGGTCACAAGGCTCAGGATCACCGCGATGTCGAGCTGCCCATACCCCACCGCCGCCCCGATGGCCCCGGTCGCCCAGAGACTCGCCGCCGTCGCGGTGCCCGTCGCACGGTCGCCCTGCTTCAGGATCGCACCGCCACCGATGAAGCCGATCCCGGTCATCAGGCCTTCCATGATGCGCGCCTGACCGTCGGAGGTCAGCCCGAGGACTTCGATGGCGATCATCACAAAGCCGCAAGCCGCCATTGCGACCAGTGGAAAGGTCCGAACACCGGCACTGCGCTCTTCCTGCTCGCGGTTCCAGCCGATCGGCAGCGCCAAGCCATAGGCAACGGCCAGCGAGACCAGATGTGACACCGCGTCATCCGTGTTCCAGCTCAGAAACAGGTCCAATGGTTCCCCCTCACGCCGCGTCCAAGAGACCGCGGCCTTTCAACAGTGCCTCGACCCCCGGCATCTTGCCCCGGAACTTGAGGTACAGCGCCTCGGCGTCCTCTGAACTCCCCGCAGACAGGATGAAGCGTTCCAGCTTCGCCGCCGTCGCCGGATCGAAAGCATCGCCTGCCTCCTCGAAGGCCGCAAAAGCATCGGCATCCATCACTTCCGACCACATGTAGCTGTAGTAGCCGCTGGAATAACCGTCGCCGCTGAAGACATGCGCGAAATGCGGGGTGGCGTGGCGCATCCTGATCGCCCGGGGCAGCCCCATTGCCTCCAGCACTTCGGCCTGTTTCTGCATCGGATCGGCCGGGGGCGTCCCGGTGTGAAACTCCAGGTCCACCATGGCCGAAGAGACGAACTCCACCGTGGCAAAGCCCTGGTCATAGGTCCCCGCCGCCAGCAGCCGTTCCAGCATGTCGGCGGGCATCGGCTCGCCGGTCTCATGGTGCCTGGCATGGGCTTCCAGCACCGAAGGCACCTCCAGCCAATGCTCGTAAAGCTGGCTCGGCAGTTCCACGAAATCCCGAGCGACATTGGTGCCCGAAATGAAGCCGTAGGTCACATCCGACAGCATCTGGTGCAGCGCATGGCCGAACTCGTGAAACAGCGTCCTAGCATCGTCATAGGACAGCAGACACGGGTTGCCCTTGGCAAAGTTGCAGACGTTCACGACGATCGGCCGCACCTCCCCGCCCAGCTTCCGCTGCCCCCGCATCGCCGAACACCAGGCGCCCGACCGTTTTGAGCCCCTTGCGAAGTAGTCCCCCAGGAACACCGCCACATGGTTGCCCCCACGGGTGACCTCCCAGCCCCGGACGTCTGGGTGATAGAACGGCCCCTCGATCTCGCGGAACTCCAGCCCGAAAAGCCTGGTCGCGCAGTCGAACATCGCGCCCAGCATCGCCTCAAGCCCAAGGTAGGGCTTCAGCGCCGCCTCATCCAGATCATGCTCGGCCTTCCGCCGCTTCTCGGAATAATAGCGCCAGTCCCAGGCCTCCAGGGGCCC
This sequence comes from Tabrizicola sp., assembly GCA_016792685.1. Classification (GTDB taxonomy): domain Bacteria; phylum Pseudomonadota; class Alphaproteobacteria; order Rhodobacterales; family Rhodobacteraceae; genus Tabrizicola. The sequence goes on from JAEULQ010000075.1 coordinate 11,719, forward strand.
CGGGAATCCGTCGGCCTTCAGCATCGCCTCCAGCACCGCCGCATCCTCCAGGGACTTCGACCGCGCCGGGGCCCAGACCCGCATCAGAAGGTCGCGCACCGCCTCCGGGGTCTTCGCCATTTCCGGCTCCAGCTTGAAGCTTGCGAAATCCGGGTAGCCCAAAAGCGCTGCCCGTTCCCCCCGAAGCGCCAAGATCTCTGCCGCGATCCCCCGGTTGTCGGTCTCGCCACCATTGGCACCGCGCGCGACCCAGGCCTCATAGGCCTTTTCCCGCAAGGCGCGGTTGGGCGAGAATTGCAGGAACGGCACCACCAGCGAACGGTTCAGGGTAACGACCGGCCCCGATCCCCGTTCCTCCCCCGCCGCCCGGGCGGCCGCCTGGACGAACTCCGGCAGCGCCGCCAGATCGGCCTCGGGCAGTTCCATGAACCAGCCCCGCTCATCCGCCAGCAGGTTCTGACTGAACGCGGTCCCCAGCACCGCAAGCCGGGATTTCACTTGCGTCAGCCGCTCTGCCGCCGCGCCCTCCAGAGCCGCGCCTGAACGGACGAACATCTGCCGGTAAAGCTCCAACACCCGCAATTGCTCGGGGCTCAGCCCCAGACCCTCGCGTCCTTGCCACAGCGCCTCGATCTTCGCCCACAAGGCCTTGTTGTTGGTGACCTCGGACGAGAACGCCGACATCTTCGGCGCCAGCTCCCGCATCAGCGCCTCGCGCGCTTCGGTGCTGTCCGCCCCCGCCAGATTGTAGAACACCCCCGACACCCGGTCGAGGTCGCCCTCCGCCAGCTCCAGCGCCTCGATCACCTCGGCAATGCCCGTCCCCGGCCCCTCGGCAATCGCCGCAATCGCTGCCCGCGCCCGCGTCAGCGCCTCATCGAAAGCCGGGCCGAAATCCTCATCCCGGATAGCGCCAAAGGGCGGCAGACCGAAGGGCGTATCCCAGGTTTCCAGAAGCACATTCATCGCAAATCTCCTTTGTCCCGAAAGCTAGGCGCCGAACCCGGCAAGGTCCACCCGGCCTTTCATCTTTGTCCAAATATCCCCGCCGGAGGCACGCCCCGAGCCGGTTGCGCGTACTTCACGCGCAGAGGCGAGAGACAAGACTTGCGGCTGCCAAGCCGCTCAATTCACGAACCGTCCCGCCCGCGCGACCGCATCCGGGTCTCGAACCGCCGCAGCGCCAGCGAAAGCCCGATGGTCATCACCAGATAAAGGAAGGCCGCCACGTTATAGGTCTCGAAATAGCGGAAGTTCCCCGCCGCCGTGACCTTGGCCAGCTGCGCCACATCGGAGATCCCCAGGACCGCGACCAGCGAGCTGTCTTTCACCATTGCTACAAAATCATTGCCCAATGGCGGCAGGATCAGCCGGAAAGCTTGAGGAAATCGAACATGCCGAAAGCGCTGCCACCCATTCAGGCCCAACGCCTGCGCCGCCTCGATCTGGCCCTTGTCCACCGCCTGCAACCCGGCCCGGAAGATCTCGGCCAGGAAGGCCGAATAGGCCAGCATCAGCGCAAAGACCGCCCGCCACAACAGCGGCACATCACGGGTCCGCAACACCTCGTCCCCGGCCACCCAGTTCAGCCCGGAAATCACCGCCGGAACCAACGCGAAGGCGACGTAGAGGAGAAGCACGATGATCGGCACACCGCGCATCACCTCGATGTACAGCCGCGCCGCCTGCCGCAGGACGATGCGCTTCGACATCCCCATGACCGCAAGCCCAAGGCCGATTCCGCAGGCGCCGACATAGGCCACCACCGCCACCGCAAGCGTGATCCAAAGCCCCTTCGACAAGGCCCGCAGCGAGGCATTGTAGACCTCGTCCGACAGCATCTCGTACAAAAGCCAAAGGCCGGTGACCGCAAGGATCACCAGCCACCAGGGAAAGTCATTCTCCGGCTCGGCGTTCGGGGCCATCAGCGCGCCCCCGGGCGTACCCGGGGACTGCCCTTCATTCGCCCATCTTGTACTCGACGAACCACTTCTGGTTCAGCGCGTCCATCGTGCCATCGGCCTTCATCGAGGCAATCGCCGCGTTGATCGGCGCGACCAGGTCCGAGCCCTTGGGGAAGATGAAGCCGAAATCCTCGGACGCCAGCGGCGCGCCGATGATCTTGAGGCCGCCGTTCGACGCCGTGACATAACCGTTCGCCGCGGTCGAATCCGACAGCGTCAGGTCCACGTCGCCCGCCTTCAGCGCTTCAAGCCCGGCCCCGAAGGTCTCGAACTTGATGATGCGCGGGTTCTCCTCGTTCCCGTCCAGGATCTCATAGACCGCCGCATAGAAGGGCGAGGTGCCCGGCTGGGCCGAGACCAGCAGCTCCGGATTGGCCGCGAACGAGGCCGCATCGGTGAAGCGCTCCTCATCCCCGCGCACAATCATCAGCATCTCCGACCGCATGTAGGGGTCCGAGAAGTCGACCTTCTCCTTGCGCTCGTCCTTGATGGTGATCCCGGTCATGCCAAGGTCATACTGGCCTTCCGAAACGGCGGGGATCATCGCGTCCCAGCTCGTGTTCTCGTACTTGACCGTGATGTTCAGCCGCTTGGCGATTTCCGCCATCGCGTCATATTCCCAGCCCACGGCCGCGCCCGACTTGTCCAGGAACTGCAGCGGCGGATAGGCGTTTTCGGTCACGACCACGACTTCCTTCCCGCCCAGATCGGGCAGGTCCTGCGCCAGCGCAGGCGCGGCAAGCATGGTAAGGCCCAGAAGGGCGGCAGCAGTCAGTTTCATGGGTCAGGCTCCCGTTGGATTATGGCCCGGGACTATGCCCAGCCTTCCGGGCCGATGCAAGCCGACAGCCTCTCAGTAACGCGCGTCCTCAAGCCCGCAGAACGGATCGACCGGCGAATTGCCCTGAAACGGTGCGCGTCCGACCAGGCAGTCGACCACCGCCGCCTGCATCGACGGCATCGAGGCATAGGCATTGACGTAGCACGGCGCGCGCGGCGCATCGTAAAGCAGGTAGGGATAGCCAAAGCTGATCTGCAGCGTCGGCACCTCATGCCAGGTCCGCTGCATTGCTGCGCCGAAATCGCCAGTCAGCTTCAGCCAGTCCAGGAAGATGCGGCCCCGGGTCAGCAGCGTCTCCTCCGCAAGGGCATAGATCACCAGGTCCCAGTCTGCCGGGTCAATATGCTGGCCCTTCTGGTGCAAGTTCACCTCAAACCCCTCGGCCCGCAGAAGCTCGGGCAGATCCAGTGGCAGGGGCTCGGGCAGGAAGGGGAACACCACCCCGCCCGACACGACCAGCACCCGCCGGTGCCGTGCCGGCGACAGCGGCAACAGCCCCGCCACGTCCTTGACCAGCGTCGGCGCCCGCGCCGTCACCGCCCGCGCCACGGCCCGGTCTTCCGCCCGCCCGATCCGGTCGCGCTGGGCCTGCCGCACTCCCTGATGCAGGCCAAGCGAGGCCTTGAGGCCCAGAACCCGCCGCAACGCTGTCTCCAGTCGCGCCTGGCTGATCCGGCCATCGGCAATCGCCGCTTCGATCAGGGCAAGGTCGCCCTCCGGGTCGTCCGAGAACAGGATGAGGTCGCAGCCGTTCTCGATCACCTCCGGCAACATCTTCGACCGCGGCCCCCAGGCGCCGAACCCGGCCATCGGGGTCGCGTCCGACACGATCACCCCGTTGAAGCCCAACTTCTCGCGCAAGAGCCCTTCGTTCAGCTCCCGACTGACCGAGGCCGGGCGAAACGCCTCCACTCCCGCCTCGGGACGAAGCGACCGGATATAGGCCGGAAAGGCGATATGCGCCGACATCACCGACTTCACCCCCGCCGCGACTGCCGCCCGGTAAAGCCGCCCGTGGCTTGCTTCCCATTCCGCCACCGACAAGGGAATGATCGTCGTGACCAGATGCTGGTCGCGGTCGTCATGCCCCTCGCCCGGCCAGTGCTTGACCGTCGCCGCCACGCCCTCTGCCTGGAACTCGTCGATCTGCGCCAGCGCCTGGGCCTCGATCCGCCCGATGTCCGAGCCGAAACCGCGGGTGGCGACGATCGGGCTGCGGAAAGCCGCGTTGATGTCGATGACCGGGGTAAAGGTCCAGTTGACCCCGATCGCCGCCGCCTCGCGCGCCATGATCCCGGCGATGCTGCGGCTGGCCTGCAGGTCGTCGACCGCCGCCAGCGCCAGCGGGTTTGGCACTTCGGTCCCGAAGGGCAGGCTCATGCGCGAGCCTTCAAGGTCCGAGGATACCAGAAGCGGCACCGCAGCCTGCGCCTGCGCCGCATCCAGGAAATCCGCCTCGGCCTCCAGCCCGCCAAAGAAGAAACGGGTGATCCCGGCCGGGGCAAGGGCCTTCAGCCGCGGCAGCTCTTCGGGGTCAAAGCCCCGCGACAGATGCACGAAAAGCTGCCCGGCCCGTTCGCGCGGCCCCATCGCCGCCAGGGTCCGCTCCACCCAGTCGATCCCCCGGTCATCCAGATCGAACGGCGCCTGCCGCAGAAACTCCGCCATGACCAGATCCTCCGCCTTCTCGCCCGACTATGGCGGCCACCAGATTGGGCCGCAAGCCGGGTCAAAGCTGGATATGGATATGGTCGTCATGCCGCGCCGCCCGGCAGCCCTGAAAGCGGATCTTGTCGCCCGATACGCCAAGAAGCTCCGCCACGGGCGGCTCGACAAATATCTTGCTGACCCGAGGGTCTTTGGCCAGCGCCCGGACCAGCGCCCCGGTACGCTTGGGCTCAAGTCCGACGAAAAGATGCAGCGGCTCAAGCCAGCGAAGCTCCCAGCGCAGCGTTGGCCATGCCGGGGGACAGGTTTCTTCGCCAAGCCGCAGGAATGAGAAATACCCAATCGGCGAATCCGTTATGCCGGGAAGGTAGTCTCCGTCGCCATAGAAGTCGTCCCGGTAGTAGAATGCAAAATCCAGCTTTTCACCGTCGTCGTGGCTTAGGTGCGGCACCAGGGGAAAGCCGTCACCAAAGGGAAAGCTTCCGTCCAGCGCCAGTGTGACCGTGCCCGGATAGGCGATGGCCACCCTCGCCGCTGCATCCTTGGCTACATCCAGAAGCTCCGGCGTCACGAAGTTCCGTAGCATCACGCAGTATAGCCGCGACTGTGTCCGCAACAACTCGCCCGAACAGGGCAAAGGCACCCGGCCAAAGACCGGAGCCACCACCTGCGCCCCGCCCCAAAGCGCCGCATAGGCCAGCAGGAACACCGCCAGCCGCCTGCGAAACCGCAAGGCCACCAGCCAGGCCAGCCCGCCCAGCTGGGTCAGCGCAGTCAAGGCAAGGATGATCACAAGATGACCGATCTGGCGCATACCCAACTCCCTCCGCCGCCGAGACTCGGTGATATTGATCCAGGGTGCAACCTGTGCGCCCCCGCACTTGAACCCGTCCACCTTGCAGAGTTGCGCAGAACCACTGGTCGCGCCATCTTCCCCTCAACCCGCATTGGAGACCGACATGACCCGCATGCCCACCTATTTCATCAGCCACGGCGGCGGCCCCTGGCCCTGGATGCCCGACTGGCGCGCGATGTTCGTGAACCTCGAGGCAAGCTTCGTCCAGATGGTCAAGGACTTGCCCGAACGCCCCAAGGCGATCCTGATGATCTCCGGCCACTGGGAGGACGAGAGCTTCGCCGTCATGTCCTCGGCCAATCCGCCGATGGTCTATGACTACCACGGCTTTCCGCCCCACACCTTCCAGATCAAGTACCTGGCCCCCGGCGCGCCTGACCTCGCTCAAAAGGCCGCCGACCTGATCAAGGCCGCTGGCCTGCCCGTCCGGCTGGACGCCAATCAGGGCTTCGACCACGGCTGCTTTGTCCCCGCCTTCGTCATGTATCCTGACGCCTCGGTCCCGGTCTTCCAGGTCTCGCTCCGCAAGGGCTATTCCCCGGCCGAGCACTTCGCCCTGGGCCGCGCCCTTGCCCCCTTGCGCGACGAGGGCGTGCTGATTGTCGGCTCGGGCCTTTCCTATCACAACCTCCGGCTCTTCGGCCCCGGCGCCAAGGAACCGTCCGAGGCCTTCGACGCCTGGCTGGCCGAGACGATGGCCAAGCCCGCGCCCGAAAGGACCGACCGGCTGATCCACTGGGAACAGGCCCCTTACGCCCGCGTCTGCCACAAGGAGGAAGACCACTTCGTCCCCCTCTTCGCCGCCCTGGGCGCTGCCGAAGGCGAAAAGGCCACGATGGTCTACCACGACAAGGGCCTCTTTGGCGGGGTCACAGCATCCAGCTACCGGATCGGATAGATCCCCGCGGCGCCCGGCAACTGTGTCGTCGGGATCACAACCCGGCGCGCTGGACTTGGTCAGTCGCAACCCGAATTGCGGCATTCATGTTCATAGATAATGATATGTCATGAGCCATCGACCTCATGACACCAACCAGTGCGCGAAACCGGGATCCCATTCATGAAGCATCTTCTCCTGACGATGACCCTCATCAGTCTTGGAGGCGCAGCCGCCGCCCAGGACTGGAGCGGCGCCTACGTCGGCGCCCAGACCACCAATTCCAGCTTTACCAACACATACTACTTGGCTAACGACACTCAGAACGGCCCTCCTATTGATGGTGGCGGCTCGATGAGCGGGCTTTTTGCAGGTTACAACCATCAGATCGGCAATATCGTGGTTGGTGGCGAGCTGTCCTATCTCTCGGGCGACCCGGCCTTTGATCTCTTTCCGGGTTACTACTTTTCCGACATGCTCGACCTCAAGGCCCGGGCGGGGTTCTCGCTTGGCCGGGTCATGCCCTATGCCGTTATCGGCTTGAGCAGGACGGAATGGACCAACGGGGCAGCAACTCCTGTGAACGGGACTGGCTTCGCTGTCGGAGCAGGCGCCGAAGTGCAGGTCACCGACCGGGTTCAGGTCGGTCTTGAATATCTGAAGCGTGACCTGACCATGGACGATTTCGTCGAGTTTCCCGGAGAGTACATTGAAGGGGATTTCTCGACCGTCACCTTTCGGGTCGGCTACCAGTTCTGACCAGGGATGATGGCCTGCGGGTTGCCCTGCACGGCACCCCGCGGCCTTCGATCAACCGCGCCTTGGGGCCCGCAGATCCGTGGCGGGCCGCGCGCGCCCGTCCTGCGCCGTGGACATCTGCACCGATCTTTCCGGAAAGAACCGGCTTCGCGCCGGTTTTCTCTTTCCTGAGGCGCCCATCCGGGTCACCTTGTCCCAACCACAAGGAACAACCATGGACCCTGCGACCCTCACCGCCTCGGCGCTTGGCCCGCTCATCCGCAGCCGCCAACTTTCCGCCGAAGAGGCGACCCGCGCCACGCTCGCCCGGATCGACCGGCTGAACCCCGACCTCAACGCCATCGTCCAGCGGATGGACGATCAGGCGCTTGCCGACGCCCGCGCCATCGACGCGCGGATGGCGCAAGGCGAATATCCCGGCCCGCTGGCGGGGGTGCCCGTCACGGTCAAGGTCAACATCGACCAGGCCGGTTTCGCCACGACGAACGGCCTGCGCATCCAGGCGAACCTCATCGCGGCCGAGGACAGCCCTCCCGTCACCAACCTTCGCCGCGCCGGGGCGATCATCGTCGGGCGCACCAACACGCCGGCCTTCAGCTTGCGCTGGTTCACCCGCAATTCCCTGCACGGCGCCACGCAGAACCCTGCCTTCCCCGGCCTCACGCCTTGAGGCTCATCCGGTGGCGCGGCGTCAGCCGTCGCTGCGGGTCTCGGCCCGATCGGACATGGCACCGACATTGCCGGTTCCATCCGCTACCCGGCCTATGCCTGCGGCATCCATGGCCTGCGCCCCGGCCTCGGCCGCGTCCCGGCCTTCAACCCGACCGCGGGCGACCGGCTGATCGGCGGGCAACTGATGGCCGTTTCCGGGCCCCTTGCCCGGTCTGCCGCCGACCTGCGGCTTGGCCTCGCCGCCCTCTCCAGACCCGACCCGCGCGACCCCTTGTGGACGCAAGCCACGCCCGCGCCCTACGCCAAACGCGCGGCCCTCGCTCTCACTCCAGATGGCCTCGCAACCGATCCCGCGATCCAGGACGCCCTCACCGCCGCCGCCAGAACCCTGGAAGCCCACGGCTGGGAGATCGGCACCCCGACCCTCCCGCCACTCCGCGAGGCGATGGAGCTGCAACTTACCCTCTGGCTTGCCGAATTCGCCCTGGGCGGCACCGAGGCCCTCGCCCGCGAAGCCGACCCGGACGCGACCTTCGTCCACCGCGAGCTTTCGAAGCTCGCCCCGCTGCCCACGCTGGAAAGCTTCATGCGGGCGCTGCAGTCCCGCGCCCGCCTCGCCCGGCTCTGGCGCGGCTTCTTTGCCGATTGGCCGGTCCTTCTGACCCCGGTCTCGGGCCAGCTTCCCTTCCCCGACCACTACGACACCAGATCTTCAGAAGCCTTTGCCGAGGTGATCGAGGCCCAGATGCCCCAGATCGCCCCCCCGTTCATGGGCCTTCCCGGCCTGACCGTCACCACCGGCAGGACTGCCAAGCACCCGCTCGGCATCCAGGCCCTGGCTGACCGGGGATGCGAACACATCCTTCTCGACCTCGCCGACCTCCTCGCCCCGGACATCCCGGCGGTCTCGTAGGGTGCCCTCCGGCGCACCAACCCGCGACTTGCCCGACTCGCCCTAACGGCTCATGATTTGCGTGCTTGCAAAGGGGTGACCGATGTCAGCCACGTCCCAAGACCCCGAAGATGTGCTTGCCTTCTGGTTTCCCGACACCGGCTTCTGGACCGACCAGCAGGCCTTCGGCCGCTGGATCTTCGACCGGATGCAGGGCGGCATGGATCAGGCGATCTGCTCCCGCTTCGCCGACTTGACCCGTGCCGGCGCAAGGGGAAAGCTCGATCACTGGGCCGAAACCTCGCGCGGTCGCCTTGCGCTGATCCTCGTGCTCGACCAGTTCCCCCGCTCGCTCTGGCGCGACACGCCCGCTGCCTTCGGGCAGGACATCAAGGCCACCCGCCTTGCGCTCGACGGGATACGCAACGGCCACGCCAAGGCCGCCGCCCCTTGGGAGCGGATGTTCTACGCTATTGCACTGGGCCATTGCGAAGGCCCCGACCATCTCGAGCGGCTCGCGCTGATGGAGGCGTTTTGCGAAGACCTCATCGCCGACCTGCCGCCCAGCCTGCCCGACACCGGCAACCGCATCCGCGCCCAGAATGCCCGCGTGCGTGAGGTGATCGAACGCTTCGGCCGCCATCCGCATCGAAACCCGATCCTCGGCCGCATCTCGACGCCCGAGGAAGAGACCTACATCGCCACCGGCGACTTTCCCCACGTGGCAAAGGGGCCGCGGCCCTCCTGAAGGGCCTGCAAGCCAGGCGGGGTACGGCTTACAGCTCACCGTTCCTTCGGTCAGCGGCTGGGAAAACGCCAGCAGGATGCTTGCCATGCCGATGGCGCGCGCGGCCCATATCAAGGCAAACGCAAGGTAAACGCCCGTACACAACCCACTGATTCAAAAGGACCCAAGAAAGCTGTCCACCGTGGACAGACCTCAGTGCCGCTCCCCGCAGACCTCGCAATCGGCCCGCATTTTCGCCCCGATCACCCGCGTTTCCATAAAGAGCGCATCGTGAATCATCAGCCGCCCCGCCAGCGTCTCCCCCGCCCCGGTGATCCACTTCACCGCCTCCATGGCCATCATGGACCCGATCACCCCCGGCAGGGGAGCCGCAACCCCCGCCTCGGCGCAGGTCGGCACCAGACCGGGGGCAGGCTTCACCGGGAAAATGCAGGCATAACAGGGGCCGCCCTTTGCCGGGTCAAAAAGGCTCACCTGCCCCTCCCACTGCGTGATCGCGCCGCTGATCAGCGGCACCCCCGCAGCCACGCAGGCCCGGTTCACCAGATAGCGGGTATCAAAGTCATCGGTCCCGTCCAGCACCAGATCATACTCCCGGACCAGATCAACCGCGATCTCCTCCGTCAGCCGCCGGTGGTAGGGCCGCACCTCGATGAACGGATTCAGCGCCTTCATCGCCACCTCGGCCGAGAAGACCTTCGGCATCCCGATCCGGGCGTCTGTATGGATCACCTGCCGCTGCAGGTTCGATCCTTCCACGACATCCAGATCGATCACCCCGATGGTCCCCACCCCCGCGCCCGCCAGATAGAGGAGCACCGGCGACCCCAGCCCCCCGGCGCCCACGACAAGCACGCGCGCAGCCTTCAGCCGCTTCTGCCCCACCCCACCGATCTCGCGCAGCAGGATGTGCCGGGCATAGCGATCAAGTTCTGCGGCAGAGAAAGCCGAACGAGCTTCGGCGGTCGCCTCCGCCCGTGGACGGACCCGCGCTTTCAATGCCCGCAGCCCCTCCCCATAGCCGACCGCGAGGACAGCGATCAGACCGATGACCAGCCAGAAATGTGTCCAGCCAGAGAGTCCGGGGTCACTGCGGTCGTGTGTCGACAAAAGCAGCAACAAAAGCCAAACGCCGGTCAGCACGCCAAGAAGCTTCCCTCGCTTCCAGTCTCGCCACCAGCCCCAGATGGCGATCAGACCAAGGGCCGGAAGCCCGAAAAGCTTTGAAACCTCAAAGGCGAGGAAAAGAAGCTCCCCGTTCATGATCGGCCGGTGGACCCGAAGCCCCCCGTTCCCCGCGCGGTTTCGTCCAGCGCCTCGACCACCGCAAAGCCCGCCTGCAGGACCGGTGCCACCACGACCTGTGCCACCCGGTCGCCGTGGTGGATCGTGTAGGCTTCCGTCCCCAGATTGATCAGCGCCACCCCAAGCGGACCGCGATAGTCGCTGTCGATCGTCCCGGGCGTGTTCGGCACGCTGATCCCGTGTTTCGTCGCCAGACCAGACCGCGGCCTTACCTGCATCTCGTAGCCTGCGGGGATCGCGACTCTGATCCCTGTCGGGCAGATTGCCCGCGCCATCGGGGCCAGCGTCAACCCTGCCGCACGCGCCTCGGGCGGGAAGTTCGCGCAAAGGTCGGCCCCCGCCGCCCCTGCCGTCTGATAGGCGGGCAGCGGCAGGCTTCGGTCAGCCCAGTCTTCCCACAGAACGCTTACCACCGGACCCATCCGATGCCCTTTCATCTTTGTCCAAATTGCCCGCCCGAGGCCCCCGCGGCCTCAACCCGCGATGGCCTCGGCGATCCGTGCCGCCAGCCGCCTTGCGACCTCGTCCTTGCCCATCCGCGGCCAGGTCTCGGCCCCCGAAGCGGTGATCAAGGTCACCGCATTCTCGGTCCCGCCCATGATGCCGGTGGCGGGCGAGACATCATTGGCCACGATCCAGTCACAGCCCTTCCGTTCCCGCTTGGCGGTCGCATGGGCCACGACATCCGTGGTCTCGGCGGCGAAACCCACCACCAGCCGCGGCCGCCCGGGCCCTTTCGAGACCGTGGCCAGAATGTCCGGGTTCTCGGCGAATTCCAGGGCCGGAGCCTTTCCCGACCCGTCCTTCTTCAGCTTCTGCCCGCTGGAATTGGCCACCCGCCAATCCGCCACGGCCGCCGCCATCACCGCCGCATCGGCTGGCAGGGCCGCCGCGACCGCCGCCGCCATGTCACGGGCGGTCTCGACCGGCACGACCGTCACACTGGCCGGCGGAGGCACCGCCGCGGGCCCGGTCACGAAGGTAACCTTTGCCCCAAGATCGCGCAGAGCAGCCGCCAGCGCCGCGCCCTGTGCCCCGGAAGACCGGTTGGCGATGTAGCGTACCGGATCAATCGGTTCATGCGTCGGGCCGGAGGTCACCACGACATGCTTGCCGGTAAGCGGCCCGCCGCCCAGCGCCGCACCGATGGCTTCGACGATTGCCGCGGGTTCCGCCATCCGGCCCGGCCCGTATTCGCCACAGGCCATCTCGCCCTCATCCGGCCCGACGAAAAGCACCCCGTCGCCGCGCAAGACGTCCAGGTTCCGTTGGGTCGCAGGATGCTGCCACATCCGAACGTTCATGGCCGGAGCCACCAGGACCCGCTTGTCGGTCGCCAGAAGCAGGGTCGAGGCCAGATCATCCGCCCGCCCCCCGGCCATCTTCGCCAGAAGGTCCGCTGTCGCCGGGGCCACAACCAGAAGGTCGGCCGAACGGCTAAGCTCGATATGCCCCATCTCGGCTTCAGAGGTGAGATCGAACAGCGCCTCATGCACGCGTGACTTCGCCAGCGCGCCGACGCTTAGGGGCGTCACGAACTCGGACCCCGCCCGCGTCAGCACCGGAGTGACCGTGCCGCCAGCCTTCTGGATCAGCCGGATCAGCTCGAGCGCCTTGTAGGCCGCGATCCCGCCGCCGATGATCAGCAGTATCCGCTTGCCCGAAAGCATGACGGCTCCTCCGTTCAGGGTCCGTCGACAGGTGTAGGGGTGGGGAGCGGCAAACTCAACTCCTGTCGGGCAAAGGCAAGGGATCCGCGTCCGCGCGGTCAATGGCGGCGGCCACCAGCCGCTGCAACTGCCAAAGTCTGCCGTCGCGGATTCCCCGGGCCTCAAGCCCCCCCACCGTGTTCAGCAGATACTCGGCCCCGCTTCCCCAATGGCCACAGGCGCGCGCCAGCACCTCTGCCACCTCGGCAAGCGCCATCCGGCCGGCATAATTCGGCGAGGCGCGGTTGATCACGAAACCAAGCGCCTGGGCGGGGCCCTGGTCGGTCTCGACCCGAAGCCAGCGCGGCATGTTCGAAGTGGGTTTCACTGTGCATTCGCGCCGCAGGATCCGGTCAAGCTGGCCTTCGGGATCCTCGGGCGGCAGGTCGAGGAGGAGGCCCCGGCATTGCCCGCCGCGATCCAGCGCCATCATCAGCCCCGGCACTTCCGGCGTTCCGCGAAACCGGCTGATCCGCAAGCAGAACGATCGGTGCCAGCCCCGAGCCAGCGCAGGACATTCACGGTCATGCGCGATCTCGGGTTTCCAGATCAGTGAGCCATAGGCAAAGAGCCTGATCGGCCCGCGCCTCTCGTCCCGCTGGTCCAGAAGGCCGCGCGCCATCTGCGCATAATCGGCATCCGTCAAGATGCTCGCTCCGATCGCGGGGCCGGGATCGGGCAAGGGACGGTGAACCTTCGCGATATGCGCGGCGGTCAACGACAGCGCGTCCAAGGCTCCCTGCATTGCCGCATCGCCCGTTCTGGTACGTCCCGGGTGACTATCGGCCAAGCGGGGCGAGGGGTCAATTCCCGCCGGTTTTGCCGTGCGAGGGCGCCGCGGCACCTGGACCCCTGACCCAGGCGTCCCTTAGTCCAGCAAGTGCCTGACTTCGCGCGACTGGCCTTCAAGGCTGCGGCGCATCTTGGCGAAGGCGGCGGCTTCCAGTTGGCGTACGCGTTCCTTGGACAGGCCAAGCTCTTCCCCCAGCGATTCCAGGGTCCGGCCCTCGTCCTTCAGTTTCCGTTCCGCCACGATATAACGCTCCCGCGGGTTCAAACCCTGCAGGGCCCGCTGCAGCCAGCCGCGCAGAAGCTCGGCGTCGTGATTGGCCTCGACCATGTCCGCGGCCTGGACGCCATCATCTTCCAGGGCATCGATCCACTCCCGCCCGTCCTCGTCCGAGGACTGCGTGGCATTCAGCGAAAAGTCACTGCCGGACAGCCGTCCTTCCATCATTTCGACTTCCGCGACCGTCACACCCATCTCGGTCGCAACGCGGGCCCGCAATTCCAGCTGGTCCAGCACTTCGCCACATTGGGCGGCTTCCCGTTCCAGCTTTGCTTGAACCCGGCGGAGGTTGAAAAACAGCGCCTTCTGGCCCGACGTCGATCCGGTCCGGACCATCGACCAGTTGCGCATCACATAGTCCTGGATCCCCGCCTTGATCCACCACACGGCATAAGTCGAGAACCGAACGCCCCGGTCCGGGTCGAACTTGTCGGCCGCCTTCATCAGGCCGAGCGATGCCTCCTGGATCAGATCGTTCATCGGCGCACCATAGCGGCGGAACCGCATCGCCATGCTGATCGCCAGTCGCATGTAGGCAGTGATCAACCGGTGCAGGGCCTGCTCGTCCCGCCGGTCCCGCCAGGCATAGGCCAGGCGCAACTCTGTCTCCGCATCCAGAAGCTCGGCCTTCATCGCTTGGCGGGACACGCTTCGGTCGATATATCCGTCAAGGGCCATGACCACCTCCAGATCAGCCTGCCTCGGCGATGTCGCCTTATTTGTCCTTAATACGGAGCCCACGCTTGTCCGGATCACTCCCGCCCCTCACCTTGGTCATCGGCGGCGCGCGGTCGGGCAAGTCCAGCTTCGCCGAGCGTCTGATCACCGCGACGGGCCGACCTCGCCGCTACATCGCCACGGCGCAGGCCTGGGACGATGAGATGCGCGACCGCATCGCGCAGCACCAGCGCGACAGGGGCGGCGACTGGGTGACAGTCGAAGCCCCGCTCGACCTTCCCACGGCCCTGACTTCGGCCAAGGGCGGCGAGACCGTCCTGATCGATTGCGCCACGCTCTGGCTCACCAATCACCTCCTCGCCGACCACGACCTGCAGGGCGAAACCGAACGGCTGATCGCGGCCCTTGCCGCCTGCCCTGCACCTGTCATCGTGGTCAGCAACGAAACCGGCTGGGGAATAGTTCCCGAAAACGCGCTCGCCCGCCACTTTCGCGACGAACAGGGTCGCCTGAACCAGCGCCTCGCGGCCGAAGCCGCGCTGGTTGTGACCGTGATCGCGGGTCTGCCGATGGTGCTCAAGGGTCAGCTGCCGTGACCCGCTTCTGGCTTGTCCGCCATGGGCCAACCCACGCGAAGACCATGACCGGCTGGACCGACCTGCCCGCCGATCTCTCCGACACCGCCGCTCTTGCCCGCCTTTCGGAGCACCTGCCCGAAGGTGCCCCCGTCATCTCCTCCGACCTCTCCCGTGCCGTGGCGACCGCCGACGCGCTTGGCCGCCGACCGCGCCTGCCGCACGACCCCGCCCTGCGGGAAATCCACTTCGGCCAGTGGGAAACCCGCAGCTTTGCCGAGATCGAAACCGAGGCCCCCGACCACATCCGCGCCTTCTGGGAATCCCCCGGAGAGATTCGCCCGCCCGGCGGGGAAAGCTGGAACGACCTCACTGCGCGCACCTGGGCCGCGCTCGACCGGCTGCTGGGTCCGCCCGACCTGATCGTCGTTGCGCATTTCGGCCCGATCGTCGCCGCCCTGCAACGGGCAGAAGGTGTGTCCCCCGAATCCGCCTTTGGCCACCGGATCGACAACCTCTCCGTCACTTGTCTTACTTTCGGTCCGCCGCCCAGGGTTTTCGCGATCAATCACCTTCCGTGATTGTCCCCCGCACAAATCAGCGTTTCCCAATCCCGCCCGCCTGGGCTTCAATGCCGGGGAAAGGACAACAAACATGACCTATGATCTCGTGATCGGCGACCGCAGCTATTCCTCATGGAGCCTGCGCGGCTGGCTCCTCTTTGACGCTTTCGACCTGCCCGTGAAGACCCATTCGGCACGGCTTTACACTGATGAGCTGCCAAACCTCCTCAAGGACTACTTCCCCGCCCGCACCGCCCCCACGATGCGCACGCCGGACGGGTCGGTCGTCCCCGAAACCATTGCGATTGCCGAGGAGCTGGCCACCCGCCACCCCGAAGCCGGTATCTGGCCCAGTGACCCCCATGCCCGCGCCACAGCCCGGGTCCTCGCCGCCGAGATGCACGCGGGCTTCACCAGCCTGCGCAGCTATTGCCCGATGAACCTGCGCGTCAGCTACACCGACTGCCAGCCCCCGGCCGAGGTTCTGGCCGATCTGGCCCGGCTTGAAACCCTCTGGTCTTGGGCGCGGAAGACGACCGGCTCCTCCACGCCCTGGCTCTGCGGTGCCTATTCGGCGGCCGATGCCTTCTTTGCCCCGGTCGCGACCCGCATCGCCACCTACAACCTGCCGGTCGGGCCAGAGGCGATGGTCTATGTCAACGCCAATCTCTCCCATCCCTCGTTCCGCCGCTGGCGGGCCATGGGACTGATCGAAGGCGCGGATCAGGACTTCTACCGCCGGGACTATCCCCGTCGCGACTGGCCCGGTCCGGTGCCGCTGCCCGCCCGCGCCTGCGACTGCGCCGAGACCGTGAACCAGACCTGCCCCTATTCCGGCAAACCCGTAACCCACGCGCTCGAGCTTTACGGACGCCGCTTCGGCTTCTGCAACGCCTTCTGTCGGGACAAGACGGTCGCCGATGCCGAGGCCTGGCCGAAATTCATGGCCCTTTACCACTCGTAAACCATTCCGCCCTACCCGTTAACCAAGGTGAATCGGGCAGGGCGAAATGCTTACGCGGGCAGAAAAGACAGACAGGGCAGCGGCTGATGGTCCATCGCGTCCCTCCCGCGCCTTCCACCAAGCCTTTCACCTGGCACCAAATATCCCCGCCGGAGGCATGTCCCGAGCCGGTTGCGCGCCCTTCGCGCGCAGAGGCGAGACAAAAGGAACGCGCGAAGCGCTCAATATAGTAACCTCCCCAACCCGCGATGCCGCCGGGGCAGGAGGCGCCGCATGACCGCCCGCGCCTATACCGTCGCCTTCGAAGGCGTCGAGGCCCGCCTGGTCGAGGTGCAATGCGCCGTCTCCCCCGGTTCGCCTGCCTTCAACCTCGTGGGCCTGCCCGACAAGGCCGTGTCCGAGGCCAAGGAGCGGGTCCGCGCCTCGCTCCAGGCGCTCTCCATCGCGCTTCCCGCCAAGCGGATCACCGTCAACCTCTCCCCCGCCGACCTGCCGAAGGAAGGTTCGCATTTCGACCTTCCCATCGCCGTGGCCCTCCTCGCCGCACTGGAAATCATCCCGCGCGAGGATGTCGAAGGCACCGTGGCCCTGGGCGAGCTTTCCCTCGACGGCCGCCTGATCCCCGTCGCGGGCGCCCTCCCCGCCGCCATGGCCGCCGCAGTCGAGGACCGCGCGCTTCTCTGCCCCAGGGCTTGCGGCGCCGAGGCCGCCTGGGTCGGCGCCACCCAAGTCCTCGCCGCCGCCTCGCTGGAAGAGGTCCTCCAACACTACACCGGCCGCGCGCCCCTGATCCCGGCCGAGGCCGGAGAAGTCATCCGCAGCCAAAACCCCCGCGACTTCCGCGAAGTGAAGGGACAGGAACGCGCCAAGCGGGCGCTGGAAATCGCCGCTGCCGGACGGCATCACCTCTTCATGGTCGGCACGCCGGGCAGCGGCAAATCCATGCTCGCCGCCCGCCTCCCCGGCATCCTGCCGCCGCTTTCGGCGACGGAAGCGCTTGAGACGTCAATGATCCACTCCCTCGCTGGCCTTCTGACCGAGGGTGGCATCTCCCGCGACCGGCCCTTCCGCGAGCCACACCACACCGCCTCGATGGCCGCCATCGTCGGCGGGGGTCGCGGCGCGAAACCCGGAGAAATCAGCCTCGCCCATAACGGCGTCCTCTTCCTTGACGAATTCCCGGAATTCCCCCGCACCGTCCTCGACACGCTCCGCCAGCCGATCGAGACGGGCTCCGTGATGGTCGCCCGCGCCAATGCCCATATCCGCTACCCCTGCCGGTTCCTCCTGATCGCCGCCGCCAATCCCTGCAAATGCGGCTACCTGACCGACCCCTCCCGCGCCTGCGGCCGCGCGCCGAACTGCGGCGAGGATTATCTCGGCCGCATCTCCGGCCCGCTGATGGACCGCTTCGACCTCCGCGTCGAAGTCCCGCCCGTCGCCTTCGCCGATCTCGACCTGCCCGCCTCGGGCGACAGTTCCGCCACCATCGCCGCCCGCGTGACTGCCGCCCGCGCTCGCCAAAGTGCCCGCTTCACCGACCACCCAGAGCTTCGGGTCAACGCCGACCTCGAAGGCAGGGCGCTTGAGGAACACGCCACCCCCGACACCGACGGCAAGGACCTGATCGCCCGCGTCGCCGAGCGCATGGGCCTTTCGGCCCGCGGCTATCACCGCGTCCTCCGCGTCGCCCGCACCATCGCGGATCTCGACGAAAGCCCCTTCGTCCGCAAACCTCATATCGCCGAAGCAATCAGCTTCCGCCTCTCCTCGGCAGTGGGCGGTTTGTAAGGTGGGCGATACGGCCCAAGCCGCACTTGCGCAGAAATCCCCTTTCCTTCCGGAATTTCCTCCGTATAGTCCCGGCCCATGACCAAGGGCCACCATATCCACGCCGCTTCCGGAGCCTCCTGCTCCCTGCTGCCCCTTGGGCTTCTCCTTCTTAGCCGCCTCTGAGCGTGCCCCCGGGCGCGACCGCTCAGAGGTGACCAGCGCCCACCGGACCGCAGCTAAGAGAACAGGACCACAGCCATGACCAAATCCGCCCAAGATCGCGTCGTCATCTTCGACACGACCCTCCGCGACGGCGAGCAATCGCCCGGCGCGACCATGACCCACGAAGAGAAGCTGGAGATCGCCACGCTTCTGGATGAAATGGGCGTCGACATCATCGAGGCGGGCTTCCCCATCGCCTCGGAAGGCGACTTTGCCGCCGTCTCCGAAATCGCCCGGCGTGCGAAGAACTCCACGATCTGCGGCCTGGCACGGGCGAATTTCAAGGACATCGACCGCTGCTGGGAGGCGGTGAAACACGCCAAGTCCCCACGTATCCATACCTTTATCGGCACGTCGCCCCTTCACCGGGCGATCCCGAACCTCGACATGGACCAGATGGCCGAGCGGATCCATGAAACCGTGACCCATGCCCGCAACCTCTGCGACAATGTCCAGTGGTCGCCGATGGACGCGACGCGGACCGAGCATGACTATCTCTGCCGCGTGGTCGAGATCGCGATCAAGGCGGGGGCCACGACCATCAACATCCCCGATACCGTCGGTTATACCTATCCGATGGAAAGCGCCAAGATCATCCAGATGCTGCTGGAGCGGGTGCCGGGTGCCGACCAGATCATCTTCGCGACGCACTGCCACAACGACCTGGGCATGGCGACCGCAAACGCCCTGGCCGCAGTGGAGGCGGGGGCCCGGCAGATCGAATGCACGATCAACGGCTTGGGCGAGCGGGCCGGGAATACCGCGCTGGAAGAAGTCGTGATGGCGATGCGGGTCCGCAACGACATCCTGCCCTTCCGGACCGGGATCGACACGACCAAGATCATGAACCTGAGCCGCCGCGTCAGCCAGGTTTCCGGCTTCCCGGTCCAGTTCAACAAGGCCATCGTCGGCAAGAACGCCTTCCTGCATGAATCCGGCATCCACCAGGATGGCGTCCTGAAGAATGTCCAGACCTTCGAGATCATGCGGCCCGAGGATATCGGGCTGACCCAGAAGAACATCGCGATGGGCAAGCATTCCGGCCGCGCGGCGCTGCGGGCGAAGCTCAAGGAGCTGGGCTTCGATCTGGCGGACAACCAGCTGAACGACGTCTTCGTCCGGTTCAAGGCGCTCGCCGACCGCAAGAAGGAGGTCTATGACGACGACCTCATCGCGCTGGTTTCGGACGAGCAGACCAACGATGCCTATGAATTCCTGCAGCTCAAGAAGCTGCGGGTGATCTGCGGGACCGAAGGGCCGCAAGAGGCTGACATGATCCTGACCATCGACGGGGTCGACCACCATATCGACGCCACTGGCGACGGGCCGGTGGATGCAGCCTTCAACTGCGTGAAGATGCTTTTCCCCCACAAGGCGCGGCTGCAGGTCTATCAGGTCCACGCAGTGACCGAGGGCACCGACGCCCAGGCAACGGTCAGCGTGCGGCTTGAGGAGGACGGACGGATCGTGACCGGGTCTTCGGCCGATACCGACACGATCGTCGCCTCGACCCGAGCCTATATCAACGCCCTCAACCGGCTGATCATCCGGCGGCAGAAGACAGCCCCGGGCGAGGATGTGAAGACCGTCTCTTATCACGGAGAGTAAGGTACGGCCCCGTTGTCCATGGTGAACTGCGGGGCCAGCTCCTTTCTAGTCAATGGCTTAACTGCGGAAGTTCAGGATTCTTCAATATTGCCTGCGGAAGATGAAGCCTAGCGGCAGCGGAAGCCGCACCAGGGATCACCAACAGGCGGCGAAGGCCGCACCCTTTCAGACAGATGCTTTGATCTCACTTGCCAGGCTTGGTGGAATAGGCGCCTTTCGAACCCGGATAGGGCTCCTCACAGACAGCATGGCGAATTCCTGGCGCTTGACCATACCAGCGATACTTGCGGTCAGCGATCTGCTTCAGCGCTGCAGCTGCATGATCTGCCCCCGGAGGTCTTCCCTGCCGCAAAAGTACGACGTTTCGGCGGAACCACGACAGGGTGGCCAGTCCGCGAAAGCCTAGCGTGGCCGTAAGGTCCGGCCACCAGCCGCGGTCCTGCCAAAGGGTCAACACCTCTTCCATCGGCAGGCAGTTGATATGTCCGTGACCCGGCTGACCAGGCTCCGCCATCGAGAACAGGATCGCACCTTCGGCATGTGCCGCCAGAAAATCGAATAGTGTGGCGGTT
>JAEULQ010000087.1 GCA_016792685.1 Tabrizicola sp.
GAAGGCGCACCGCACGGCTTCGAGCCTGCGGGCGAGAAAGGGGGGTCTGACGACCAACGCGGGCGTCTGATCGGGCGGACGAAGGGCGGGCTAAACACCAAGCTGCACGCAGTAACCGACGCTAAGGGACGGCCCCTGAAGTTCTTTATGACCGCAGGTCAGGTGAGTGACTATACCGGAGCCGCCGCCCTGTTGGGCAGTTTGCCTGCTGCCGAATGCATGATCGCGGACAGGGGCTATGACGCCGATTGGTTCCGGGAAGCGTTGAGAGACAAAGGGATACGCCCCTGTATCCCCGGACGGAAGTCCCGCGGCAAAGCCGTCAGTTACGACAAGCGACGCTATCGCCGACGCAACCGCATCGAGATCATGTTCGGTCGCCTGAAAGACTGGCGCAGAGTCGCAACCCGCTATGACAGATGCGCCAAGACCTTCCTGTCCGCCGTCGCACTCGCGGCCTCCGTCATGTTCTGGCTTTGAAGATCAATGAGTCTGGACCCTAGGAAGTCTTGTCCGGCTCAACACATTTAGCTTGTTGGACAAACATTTCGCGAACTTCGCACGCATAGACTCTCAGATAGGCAGGTACTTGGCCACCCTCCATTATCATAGCGTCAATAGTTCGGCTACAAGCCAAGTGAAGCCGGTTGTCAGATGTACGAGTCGCGTGTGCTCGCGCCTCACGGATGACAGAGAGTGCTTCCTTTTGCCATTCTCTCATTCGGTGAGATCTCCAAGAGGCGGGTGCTTATCAAGGAAGCGCGTATTAGTAAATATCTCGTTAATGCTTTGCTTGGGAGGACAAAGCAGATCCTCATTGGGCTTAACTTCTGACGTCGAAAAATGCATCTAACAATCGTTGTAAGAGGCCGAAGGCATCTGCCGCGCAGTCATTGAACAGATTCTCATGTGCTCCAAAAGCCTCACTCTAGCCTTCGAGATCAGCCTCTGCGGCAGCCCAAAGCGCCTATTTCGCCATCTCGCCCGGATGCTTGATGAGTCAAATTCTTCAGCCAAATTCTAAACGGGTTCTATAATCAACATTGATAAATTAGCTTAGATTCATTAGAGGCCCAAGTTGCGAAGTTGGTCGATCAAGGGAATCTATGTGTACGTCCCTGGTGTGGTAGTCACACGCGGCGGGATTGAGTAGTTTAAGCGCTGGTGTTGTGACGCACATCCGAGGCGACCATGGAAAGGGGCTGATCGATAGGAATCTGATCCGCCGGCTCAGGCAGAATGGGTGCATCCCCAATCCAGCTGGCAATCACTTCATTCGCCAGGACTTTCTGCGTTTCGGCATCTACTCCGGGATGAACCTAGTGTCAGTCGCATGATTTGAACGGGCTATCTTTCCCCACCGACCACTCACCATCAACATGGCTCTTCACTTCCCCGCCTTCGGTCAAGGCTGCTGCTCAACGGTGACGGGTCGATAGGAACTATGCACCGTCAGGGACTTCAGATGACGGCAATGCGTGCTGAAGTTTAGCAACGGCCAGATGAGCGCAGCAAGTTCGCTACAATCCCGGTCGTTTGCAGCAATAGAAGCCCGAGCCGCGTTTTCGATGCAAAAGAGCCTCGATAGTCGCGGCCGTAAAAACAGTTTGGCGCCCGCGTCTGCTGGTCGCAGAGGCGCGCCGCTGCATCTTGCGATCAAAAAAATCAACAGTGAGCCGCGCTTCGGAAGTGCGCGGTTGTCGTCATGCGAGTTCGTCGTGCGATAGGTGGGCCGGCTATGGTCCTGTTCACTCTACTTCCTAAGAGACTGGAATTGCAACGGAAATACCTCAGAGCGATCGAGCACCAGAGCCCTGCGGATCGAAGGAATTCATTTAAGTTGGTGGCTTGACCATTTGCCCGCTACAACCTTATTGTCAACTGCCGAAGGGTGTTCGGCGGTTCAGCTAAAGATCCAGATCGGTCCTTTGGGGGAATGGTGTACGCTGGCACACAATTGTCAGTCGTTTGTCAGATGAGGCACTTGCTCTTCCCTTTCGCTCATGTTTCTTCTGACAGGTCGCACGTTGGTTGCTTAGTTTTTCACACGATTGTACGGCGTCAGGGACATGTCAAAGACAGATGAACTCGCTCTGGAGTTCGGCCGCGAGGCTGTTCGTATCGTATTCCTTATGAACGCCGGATGCGCTACCGTGTTGTATTTTGTTGGTGGTCAGATAAGTGAACTAAATCCTGCGATTGCTACGTTCGGCGGAGGCTGCGGATTGGCGTCCGCAGCATGGTTCTCAGGCTACCTTTGGATGAAACGGCGCACTCGGGATAGGAAGAGGCCGAACGGTCGGAACAGAAGACTGATGCGCATTTATCTGTTGTTAGCTTACGCTTATTTAGTTTCTGGCGTAATTGCGTTGGTTATTGGATGCCTGCTTGCACTCCAAGCCTTGGCGCCAAGCTCGAGTTCTTCTGAGCAAGCTATACTAAGCTCAAGGCCCATCGAATTTAGAATTGGGAATTGAGAGATTTCGGAAGAGCCTACGGAGAGGAGGACTGACTTTGCTCATATTTCTTGATCGGTCGCCGTACAGTCTGCGGCTAGATCCTCATCCTTCCGGACTGGGGCGAGGGTTCCCGTCGTTTCAGTGTATATTGTTGCCTAGCTGCTGCGGTTAGTAGTCGATGTGTCAATCCGTTCGCAATGGTGATCTAGAAGGAAAATCGTGTGCCATAGCGAAGGGCAGCGCCATGGCACACTAGTGGACTGGGGGAAGTTCATTAACTCAGTACAGCTACATGTGCAGTTTATTCACAACGACGTTGGCAGCTTAGAGCCATAAGCGTGGTATTGTTCGGGTGCTTCTGTGGTCGAATAGTTCATGTCAGTCGCCAATGTGGACAGGATGCGAGCACTCTCCAATTGGACCCGTTTCAGCTCCTTTTGCCGCCGCCGCAGTTGAGAAAGACGCATGTTGTCGCTATCCCGAGATAGGGAAGCCAGTGCCCGGATCAATCGTTCCGATTCCTCGACGTAGTGGCGAAGAATTGGCCTACTCGAGGCGAGGGGAACAACATTCGTGTCTCGTTCGCACCCACCCCGGTCATGAACATCGAATTCTCTTGCCAGTGCTGCCGACCGAGCAAGCATGTAGTTCCGGGTTGTATGTTCAAGCGAACTGCGGAACTTGCGGATTAGTTCGATCTGCTGGGCGGTTGTACCCGTCGATATCCTAAGTCCGAGAATAGCGAGGAGAGCTGCGGCGGCGACTACCAGCGAGAGGTTGTTGTAGAGTTGCGGAAGATCCATCTCACTTACCCCGCAAACTGAGGTGCAGCTGCAGAGGCGTTCCAACTGGCTTCGCCTGCGTAAGGATCGCGGATTTGGCGGGCGTATGTAAGAAGCTCGGAGGGCACCTTTCCGCCCTCTGTAACCATCGCTACTATCGTGCGGCTGCAAGCGATGTGCAAGTGCTTGTACGTACTTAGGGACGCGTTGGCGTGTGCTTCACGTATGACAGAGAGAACTTGTATGTGCCACAGTTTCATTCTGCGTAGTCTCTAATCCGTGGGTACAACGGAGAAAAGCGCTATTTGGTAAAGTTTCCCTTAACGGATGACTTCGAGGAGAGAAAATCTATCCAGCGCTGTTTCAGGCTTTCTTTGCCCGGTTGATCCGGTCGGCTGCGACCGCAAGTACCTAGCTTCCGCCGCGCAGGCCTTGGCGAGAAGCACCAGTGCTTCGGCAGTAGCAGTGAAACCGTCGCGCTTAGCCAGCGCAGCGGCGACAAGGGCTTGGTTCTTCAGTTCACTCGGATGCATGGGACACCTAAGATTCGGTCAACTTTCGCCCATGTTACGCCGCTAGAGTTAACGAAGAGTTAATGCGATTCCGTTCCCGGGACAATTAATCTAGTCTTGAGATCTGGCCAACCCACGCCAAGGTGAGATTCTCGATATTCCATTGTTCTCGCCCGTCAAGTGGCCACAACATCTAGCGTCTAAATGCGCTGCCGGGGATCCTCAGTTGCTCCGACCCAGTCTCGACAGGTCTGGGCTAAGTTTGGATTACGCCTGAAGTTATCCACAATCCCTGGTTGAACCAAACCTGACAAATAAGATCGGTAGAATGCCCAGTTGTAATTCGGCGAAACTCACCGAAGTGGCCCGCCAATGCGAACGGCGGTCACCAGCATTTCCCCGATGCCTTTCGCGACTTCGTCGGAAGGATCGAATGCCTCGCGCCCCGGCAGCCATCCGGACTCGGACCACAGGTACCGGAGTATCGCGAATGCAAGGTCAGTCCGAGCATAGTGCCTGAGTGCTCGGCCCTCTAAACTTGAAGTTACGGGAAACACTGCCAAGCCAGCCCGGCCGAAAAGATCTAGGTTCCCCGCTTCGAACGGGTGCTCATTTGTTAGGTCAGCGACCGCTACGTAGTTCGGCCGCAAGAGCTTGTCGCTGTGCCGGTGTCGCACACCTTCCGGAAAGATCGACGCCCAGAACGCGGCCTCTTTCCGAATGTCGAAAACCAAACGCTCGGGACTCTCGCCTTCGAAGAGGGTCGTTCGACCTACCAGAACTTTTACCGTGTGATGCATGCCCATCGTGCGCGTCTCCCAAAAGATGCGCCCAAGCCGCGGAGTTAGCACTTTTCGAGATACATTCAATGGGGTTTGTCTGAGGAACTTCACTTGCCGCGTGACATGCTGCTCCGCCAGCATGCACGAATGAAAAAACGCTCCCCTGTCCGCCACTTCAAGACGAGCCCAGAGATCATCCGACGGCCATGATGCTCTACGTCCGGTTCCCGCTGTCGGTCCGAAGCGTCGAGGATCTGATGCACGAACGGGGCATCGAGTTCAGCCACGAGACGGTGCGGTACTGGTGGAACAGGTTCGGCCCGATGTTCGCCGCCGAGATCCGCGGGCGAAGAGTAGATGCGATGCGCGCTTACCGACAATGGCAGTCGCACGTGGATGAGGTCTACGTGAGGATCAACGGGCTGACGCACTACCTTTGGCGGGCTGTCGATCACGAGGGCGAAGTGCTGGAAAGCATTTCAACCAAGTCGCGAGATCGCAAGGCAGCGCTAAAACCTTTGAGGAAATCTATGAAACGCCACGGCCTGCCGGAGACGATCATGACCGATCGGCTTCGGTCCAACGGTGCCGCTCTGAAGGACCTCGGTCGCGGCGATGACCGCGAGATGGGACGCTGGCTCAACAACAGAGCAGAGAATTCGCACCTTCCATTCCGACGACGCGAGCGGGCAATGTTGCGGTTCCGGCGCATGCGAATGCTACTGAAGTTTGCTTCAGTCCATGTCTCGGTCCACAACCACTTTCCGACAGAGCGGCATCTCCAAGAACGCAACACCTACAAGCAGTTTCTCGCCGCCGCTCTGGCAGAGTGGCGCGGCCTTCTCACTTCCTGACCGATTGGTGGGGTTGGGGTAACGGAGACTGGTTCGCATATGTCTGTCAGCACCGTTGGCGCGAGTGTAGCGCTTCATTCCTACGAGCGTCCGAAGATCAGAAAATTGTCTGAGGGAGTATCTTCCTGAGGATGGGCAAGCCGCACTTCAATGATCATCGGGTTCCGAGTGGCATTTTCATTATCAACTGCAAAGGCTTATGGCGGTGTGATGCTCCAAAGGAGTATGGCCCGGCGAAGACCCGCTACAACCGATGATAGCGGTGGGGAGACAAAGGCGTGTTTGCCCAGATTTTGGAGGGTCAGGTCCCTGAAGCTGACACCCCAAAGAACGTGATGATCGATGCGAACGGGCCTACACCATTGGTCCGAGCATGGCCGCACAAATACCTCGAGGCGCTCCGCACGGCGAGCAGCCTCCAGGCGAAAAGCGGGGCAACGACCAGAGAGGTCGCCTGATCGGCCGAACCATGGGCGGCATGAACACCACACTTCTCCCCGTCATCGACGCCGACGGACGCCCGATCCGGTTCTTCATGACCAAGGGCGAGTTCACCGATCACACCGGCGCTGCCGCCCCGCTAGACAGCCTGCCAAGGGCCGACTTCTGCTGGTTGACCGGGGTAGTTATGTTGCCGTGTTCTGATATCCGGTGAGAGACAAAGGGATAATGCCAGGCATCCACAGCACTGGGCAAAGCCGACAAGCACGACAAACCTGCAACATAATGCCGGGATAGGATCAAGGGAGTGTTCAGTCGGTTGAAAGATTGGCGATGCATCGCAACACAACACGACTGTTGCTCGAAGGTCCTCCTCTCCGCCGTCGCCTTGGCAGCAACCGTCATGTTCTGGTTATGAATGAAGAATGAGACCTGGCCCTAGGCGCGAAGAGGCAGAACGGTCAGCTCAATGAGCTTTGACCGATTTTTCGCTCTTACCTTTCGGAAGAAAGCCTCCGCTTGCAGTGGCCTGTCAAAGTAGTAGCCCTGAGCCTGATCGCATCCTTGGTTGGCAAGCCAAGCTCTCTGTGCCCGAGTTTCCACACCTTCGGCAACCGTCCGCAGTCCTAGCTCCTTGGCGAGAGCCAAAATTGCCCGGACGACCATGTCTGACGGGTTCTGATGTTTGCCAAGCCGAGCGACAAAGCTTCGATCGACCTTAACCTCTTCAAGTGGGAGGTCTTGAAGCCGGCTTAAGGATGAGTATCCGGTTCCGAAGTCGTCGATTGAGAACTCGTAACCTGCGTCTCGGACTGCAGAAATGTTCTCTTTGACAACGGAATTCATACCCATCATGGCTGACTCGGTGACTTCGATCAGTATTGCATCTGGAGAGATCTCAGTTCTTTGCAGTTCGCCCACAAGTAGTCGCCCAAAGCCATCGCATTTAAGACTTTCAGCAGAGATGTTCAGAGAGAATTTGAAGCCTGATCTAGGAATATGGCTTCTGTTGCGCTCAATCGATTCACTAAGGAGGCGAACTACCTGCAGATCGATTAGCCTGATAAGGCCGTTGCGCTCTGCAACCGGAATGAATTCCTGCGGACCAGCCTCGCTGAGGATCTGGTTCCGTGATCTCAGAAGAACTTCCGCGCCTGCCATAAGCCCTCCGACGGCCAGAGAATATCGGGGCTGGAAGACCAGGTGAAAACTGTCTTCCTCGAGTGCCTGGCGCAAAGCTTGAGAGACCTCGGCTTCACGATGGATCTGATGCCGAAGTTCTGATGAGAATACTTGGATCTGGCTGCGACCGCGTCCCTTTGCCTGGTACATCGCGATGTCAGCATTCCGCATCATATCCTCAGGCGACTTGGCGTCCTGCGGGTTCAGGCTGACTCCCATTGAACACGTCAACCAGACTTGGTCCCCTGAGAGAACAAAAGGCGTTGAAAAGGCCTGTTGCAACGGCTCCAAAGCTTCCCTCGGTGACAGATCTGCAGGGATCTGCATCAATATTGTGAACTCGTCTCCACCGATCCGCGATAGCATCGCGTCCGGCGGGAGCGCCGACGACAGTCTGTTCGCGATCTGTATCAAGAGTGCATCGCCAGCCAAATGTCCACGTATGTCGTTGGCAAGCTTGAAGTTGTCTACATCAAGAAACACCAACATCAGTGAGCTTGCCGGATCGTTCACCTTCGTTGTTATTTTTTGGAGATTGCGACCGAAGTACTCACGGTTTGGCAGGCCAGTGAGTGGATCGTGCAACGCTTGATGGAGCGCGTCTTCAGCCGCGCGTTCTAGAGCCCTTTGTCCGCGGAGTTCGTCCGTTATGTCCGTAAGCGAGAACACAACACGTACAGGGCTTCCCTCTGCTTGAACGGGCGCCCCATTTAGCGAGATTGTGCAGCACGAGCCGTCGGGACGGCGAATGGCAAGCCGCATGCCTTGCACGGGCCCATGAAGCTCCAGAACCTTCTGGAACGGCAAACAAAGAGAAGGGATTGGTTGTCCGGTAAGGGGTTGTGAATCCCATTCAGCCTCTCTTGAGGGCAAGAGTTGCAGTTGAGACAAGGATGCTCCAAGGATACGCTGCGCTTCGGCGTTCGCAAAGCACATGCGGCCTTCGGCATCGAGTCCGAGAACGCCAGATATGGAAGTCTCTGTCAAACTGACGAGAAAATCACGTTCAGAGATCAGCTCTTTCTCCAGGGCTTTTCGGGTGGAGATGTCGATGTGAACTCCTGACAACACAAGAGGATCAGACGACTCGTTGTAATGTGTTACCTTTCCACGAGATAGCACCCAAACCCAGTGGCCATCCTTGTGCTTCATCCGCAGTTCATTGCTAAACTCCGCTCGGCACTCAGCAATAGCTCTGTTGTGAGTGCTCTTGAGTTGAGCGCAGTCGTCTGGATGAAGCAGAGCGTGGAACGCGTGGAGATTGAGCGGCGACAGTTCAGCCAGGTCGTAACCCAGCATGCGCGCCCACTCGTCGTTTACCTCAACGACATTGGTCTTGAGGTTAAGTCGCCAGACACCGAGTTCTCCACCTCTGATCGCATCTTGGAGCCGCTCAGTTGTATCGACTTGCTCAGACACGTCCAACGCTACACCGATTGTAGACAGTCCAGCGCTCCCGAATGGCTCTGTGGTAGGTTTCTCGGGTACAATCTTAAGCCATCGGTAGGCTCCCGAGGCCGAAAGTAACCTGCAAACCACCTGCGGTGCGACTTGATTGGAACAACCGCTGTCGTTGTACAAGCTGTCGAAAGCTTCGCGATCGCTTGGGTGTATGCGTTCTCGGATATCTTGGAGCGACATATTCGACCGGTGGTCAAGACCAAGTTCCGTTGCGATGGAACCTGCGATAGCAACTTCAAGGGATTCGTCCTTAGGATGCGCTGTCCAGACGATGCCGCCAGCTGCGTCGAGTGCAAGCCGCAAACGGCGCTCGGCGTGTTGCGCCTCTTGCATCTTTCCGTGGATCGCTGAGAAGGCACTCCGTAGCACAACCCAAAGAAGCAGGGCAGTTACGACGATGTATCCCCAACCCTTCCAAGTCTGAAGCGCTCGGTAAAGCGCGTGGTTATGCGAGGTGAGAGCCTCCAAAGCTTGGTCTGACCAAGCGATGTAGGTCAAGCCAGCCACTGCATAACCAGCGGCAATTGCGAACGGTGCCGTACTTGACCTTCTGGCCATAAGATTTCTCATTTTATCTAGCAGAACCATATAGATAATCTTTCTTTGGCCCTGTCTCACCTGGCCAAGACAAGAGATGATCAACTTGGGCTGCGGACCAAGCAGGTCGTTTCGTGACAGTTGACTCAAGCGGAAGTGTGGTGCCCTAAAGGCAATCACATGAAACCTGCATCTCAAATCAAACGAGCAGCCACGCATTTTGGCGAACGGATCTCGCAACCGTTGCTCCAATTGGAGAAGGTTTGACGGCAGAAATCACGTCCACCACATGCCATTGATTTAAATGGCAAAAATAGCCAATATAGCCACGTAAATGGCAAGAAACCCCCACAAAAGAAGATCGCTTGAGGCTTGTTCGGCTGGACGCGCGCTTTGCCATTATCTTGCCCAACTGGGCAGGTAGCAATCGCTACATGGGCAAAGCGGTCTCCGCCTTGCTCGAACTTGTTTGAGCTGCCACTTTTCCCCAAAGTTGCTTTACCTGCCCGGCCTCACGGTCGGGCAGCATTTCTTTGGAGCGGTTTCTTCTTCGACTGTCGTTAGACATGCGTAAACACTTCCACGAAGCCATGAACGTCCCGAGCGCGGTCTGGGCGCGGCTCGAAGGTCTCAGTCAAGGGTGACACGCGTGTCATGAACGCAACATGGAACCATCGCCAAGCGTTGCTTCCAAACTGAAAACCGATCAGTGACTCCGCGCCATCCACGTTGCGCCCGCAGCAATGTGGCTCCACCGTCCTGAACTCGTTGTCGTACCACATGCGTAACCGTCGCCGGTCACGGATTGCGCCCAAGACTATCAGGTCCACGCCCCCCGCCTCCGCGTCTGAGCCGCATCTTTGCATCTCACGGCGAGGTGTTGTCAGAAGAACTCGGTTTGCCGCAGGACAGGTAGCCCGGATAGCCTGCTGAGACGACAGAACGCTACCCTTTCCGCTATTTCAAGTTAGCCCCAGAAATCCTCTGCTTGACGGTGATGCTCTACATCCGGTTCCCTCTGTCGCTGCGCAATATGGAGGATCTCCTGCATGAGCGTGGCATCGAGATCAGCCACGAGTCTGTGCGGTACTGGTGGAGCCGGTTCGTTTTTCCGGCAGATGCACTTACCAGAACGCGTAACTTGGAGCCTCTGTGTATTTGAAATCAATTGTTTAAGGTGGAGAAGGTTCGACGGCAGGCCCATCCCCACCGCCAGCCTGTCCTGCCAGGATTGGAAGAGTCCAATAGTTGCGTGTGTTTGCCAGCAAGTGGCAGGCTTGGCATTCCCATGGGATCGTCGAAACTGGTCGAAGGCGCGACTGGGAACGTCGCGCAACCGAATTCTGTCAGGCAGTCCATCGCAGCGCCCAGACCAACAGAGGTACAGACGGGATCCGGGCTTACGCGCTACCGGCCGAACCAGCGGGCACGGCGGCTTGAACCGAAATGCTCCTTGTCGACGCGCAGGGCTTCGGATGCGCCGTGGAAGGTGCCAAAGGGTTTGGGTCCGGACAGGAAGTCGACATCGACCCGCGCGATCCGGTTCGCCCCGAACTCGATGTAGCAGGACCCTGCGCCGGGGTTCCGTGCGGTTTCTTCCTGACCCCGAAGCCGCGAGATGATGTTGGCGGCCACCGTGCGCGCTGCGCCTTCGGCATAGACCCCAGCCTTGGGTACCCCGGTGTTGGCCAGATCACCCACCGCATAGACGCCGGAAAACTTGGTCTGCAGCGTGAAGGCATCGACCGGAACCCAGCCCCCGTCGGTCAGGCCTGCTGCCACCACCACATCCGCCGCCCGGTTCTTCGGCACGCCAAGGAAGAGATCACAGTTCAGCGTGCTTCCGTTGTCCAGCTGCACAGTCTTGCCATCGACCCCCGTCACACGGGTGTTCGGCATGAAGGTGATCCCCCGCTCTTCAAAGGCGCCAAGGATCGCTTTCGAAGTGTCCGGCGACGGTGGCACCGGCGAGGGCAGGGGATTGACGACCGTGATCCGCGTCTTGTCGGCAAGGCCCCTTGCCTTGGCATAGTCATGCATCATCAGCGCGCATTCCGCCGGGGCAGGCGGGCATTTGTAGGGGGCGCCACAGACGCCCACCACTACGTCGCCCCCGGTGAACGCGGGCAGGACCGTCGACAGATGCGCCGCCCCCGCGACCGAGTAGAACTCGTTCACTCCAAGGACGACGCCGGGGGTGCTGCTGACGTCGTAGTCGGCGCCCAGTGCAATGACCAGGATATCAGCCTCATGCACGCCCTTGTCGGTCGTGACCCGCCGCGCCTCGGCGTCGATGGCCGTGATCGTCTCCCGCAGGAGGCGGACCCCCGGTTTTGTGAAGTCGGCATAGGCATTGCGGACCCCCGCTTCCGGCGTCCGGCCAAACAGGAGGTCCAGCTTGGCATAGCCGAAGACAAAGGCATCGGATCGGTCGATCAGCGTGACGTCGATACTGTCGCCGAGTGCCTCGGAGAGCGTTGTTGACATCTCCAATCCGCCAAAGCCGGCGCCGAGGATGAGGATCTTGGTCTTCATGTTCTTCTTCCTTAGCCCTTGGTCACACCTGGTTGCGGCACAATCCTCAGATACGGCTTTGGCGCCGCCCATCCGTTCGGATAGAGGCCCTTTGCCTCTTCATTGCTGACCGAGCCTGCGATGATGACATTCTGCCCGAACTCCCAGTTCGCAGGGGTAGCCACGCGGTGTTGGGCAGTCAATTGCAGGCTGTCGATGACCCGCAGTATTTCGTCGAAGTTCCGCCCGGTGGTCATGGGGTAGGCTATCATCAACTTGATCTTCTTGTCTGGCCCGATGACGAAGACATGCCGCACGGTCTGGTTGTCGGCCGCGGTGCGCCCTTCGGCAGTATCGCCAGCCGAGGCGGGCAGCATGTCGTAAAGTTTGGCGACAGCCAGTGTCGGATCGCCGATCATCGGAAAGCCGGGCATCGCCCCTTGGGTTTCGGCGATGTCATTGGCCCAAAGGGCGTGCTTGTCGACCGGATCGACCGACAGGCCCAGGACCTTGACCCCACGCCGGGCAAACTCGGGCGCGAGATGTGCCATCCGGCCCAGTTCTGTCGTGCAGACCGGGGTGAAATCCTTGGGATGCGAGAAGAGAATGGTCCAGGACCCGTCCATCCAGTTGTGAAATGAAATGGGGCCCTGGGTGGTCTCGGCGGTGAAGTCGGGAGCGACGTCGTTGATGCGAAGGGACATGGAATTTCCTCGTTTGGTTGGTGATTGCCGCCCAAGATTGACGCAGCTAAGTTCCGTCAGCGTTCCTTCTGCTGAGGAGCGCTGTGACGCACGCCAATGCAGACCGGCGATCAGGTGAAGAAGAATGCGGATTGAAATACAGGTACTTGGCGGATTTTCCGTTTCGGTGGACGGCGTGCCTGTCAGTGCAGGTCTTTGGCGCCGCGACCGTGCCGCTGCCTTGGTAAAGCTTTTGGCCATCACCCCGAACCATCGAATGCATCGCGAACAGGTGATGGATCTGTTCTGGCCGGACGCCGATTCGGAGGTGGCTGGCGCCGCTTTGCGCAAGGCCGTCCACTTTGCGCGCAAGGCGCTTGGCCACAATGACCTGATCGGCACCAGTGGCGACACGGTCGCCCTTGCCCCGGGCGCCGACCTTGTGATCGACGCCGAGGCCTTCGAGACCGCAGCCACTGCTGCCATGCGCCTGCCGACGCCCGAGACATGCAGCGCCGTGGCCGAACTTTGGCGGGGCAATCTTCTGCCGGACGATCTGTATCTCGACTGGCTGGATGCCCCCCGCGCGCGCCTGTTTCAGCGGTACACCGATCTTTTGCGTGCCGGAAAGCTGTGGCAGCAGCTGATTGCTGTTGATCCCAGCGACGAGCCGGCCCAATGCGCCCTGATGCAGGCGGCGCTGGATGCGGGCAATCGTGGCGAAGCGATCCGGATCTTCAACCAGTTGCGCGAAAGCCTGAAGTTTGAACTCGGCCTCGGTCCCTCGTTTCGGGCGGTTGCGCTTTATGAAAAAGCGCTGGCCATTCCCGCCGTGGACTCGGTCAGCCAGACGGACCGCATCCGCGCCTCGCTGGCCTGGGGCCTCTTGCACCTGCACAGCGGCGAGTTCGACAAGGCCTGTGCCGTGGCGGAAGAAACGCGCGAACTGGCGATGGCGGCGGGCCTGGTGCGGGAAGTTGGCGAGGCGAGCGCATTGATGGGCCTTTGTGCCCAGATGCAGGGGCGCTGGAAGGAAGTCTTCCAGACCGAGTTCGTCGCCTGGGTCCGCAAGTCGCCCGACAAGGTCAACATGGTCTTCGATGGTCATTTGTGCCTGGCCGAGTTTTGCTTGTGCAACGCCAAGGGCCACCATGAAATCGGATTGGCGGCCCAGGAATTGCTGTCGGTTGCGGAAGGCGCGGGGTCCGTGGCGGGGCGCGGGCTTGCGTCCCTGATCCTTGGGGAAGTCGCCCTGTTTTCGGGCAATCTGGGCGAGGCAGAGCGGTTTTTGACCGAGGCAGAGGCGCTGTTGGCCAGGGCCGACGCCCATTCGGGCCGTGCCTTGGCTTTGGAGCGTTTGGCCGAGATCGCCCTGTCAACTGGGCGCAATTGGCAGGCAAGACGCTTGCTGGGGCGGGCCGAGGGCATCGCTGCGGCGTCCTGGCTATCGCCCCACTTGCAGATCCGGCTGACAGGCCTGTCGCTGCGTGCGGCTGCGTCGCGAGACAAGGTGCTTGCCATCATTCATGAAGGCGACCGGCTTCTGGGGCTCCACAGTCATGGCTGCCAACCTTGCTCGATGGGGTTCCGCGTCGCTTCGGCAACCGCGCTTGCCGAACTGGGCGAACTGGACCAGGTGGGCCGAAGGCTGGATGAGGCCGAGCGGATTGCCGGTGTGTGGCATGGCGGTCCCTGGGCAGCAGCGGTCTGGGAGGCTCGCGGCGCCCAGCGTCGGGCCGAACGGAATGAAGCCCGCGCCGTGTCAGCCTTTGAAGAGGCCGCCAGCCGCTATGCCGCGCTCGGCCGCCCGACTGACGAGGCACGGTGCCGGGCCCGGATCGCATTGGCGTCCTGATCTTAGGGCAGGGTGCTGGATGGCGGGACCCTACGCTGTCCCGCCCAATGCTGCAGGCGCCTGACAGCGTACGGGCCCGTCAGGTCATGGACAGCCAACCGAGGGGGTGGGCCGAGAAACCATGGCAGGCCGAGCCGTCGGGGAAGTCGATCGTCCAGTTTTCCCAGGTATTCGGTTGGCTTGCCTGTGCCCAGCGGCCCCAGCGCAGGGCGATGATGCGGCGGATGGCAGCGTTCCGGCCCAGACGATGCAGCGCAAGGAACAGGTAGTGGTGCATGAACGGACTGGCGAGAGCCGGCGCCCCGGGCTTCGCGGTGTCGTCGGGGTCGAGGGAGCGGGCCTCGATGGCATCGGCAAGGCGGGCGGCCTCGGCAGGTGGCACGAGGTTTGTCAGGATCAGGAAGGCGAGGGCAAGCTGGCTGGCCTGGGTTCTGGTCGGACTTTCCTGCCAGCCATCCGCACGGTGGTGCGCGGCGCGGATGGCGTCGGACAGTTGGCGGGCCCGATGGTTCCAGGTGGCTGGGGCCTCGAGACCGGTCGCGGCGGCCAGTCGCTGGGCAGTCTGGAGCGCGTGAAGATAGCGCAGGTTGTAGGTGAGGTTGGGTTCGGCCCGGTCCATGGCCGACCAGTCGAGGAAGAGCCTGCGGCCGGGCTGGCTGCGGATGAGCCCGTCGGCGGCGCGGTCGGCGTCGAAGCGGTCGAGCAGACGGATCAGGGCGGGCCAGTGTTGTGCCAGCAGGTCGGTGTCACCGTTAGGGTGCTCATGCCAGAAGGCCAGCAGTTCGACCCAGGAGAAATTGTAGTCGGTGACGACATAGGCGGGCACGTCACCCGGCAGGACAGAGGGAAGAATGCCATCCAAGGCAGCGCCGGCCGCCGCCTGTTCGATGGCAAGACGCAGCGGGCGGGCGTCGTCGCTGATCGCAGCAAGGGCGAAAGCCTGGGCCACGACATCGCCAAGCCATTGGCTGCTTTCGCGCCAGACGGAATCGACGAAGCCGTCCTGAAGGCAGGCCAGCGTGGTGCGCTGGCAGATTGCCTGGACGGCGGCCAGCGTCGGGTCGCGCTCGGGTCGGGTGTCGCGCAGATCCAGCGGATAGGCGGGCAGGCGGGCGTGGAAGGCCGGGGCGGGGGTCACAGGGGCCTGCGCATCAAGCTGGAAGATCAGGAAGCGGCCACCGCGCAGGGTGAAACCTTCCACGGTGCTGCGTCCGGCGGCAAGACGATAGCGGTCAGTGGGCCGCATCCGGCAGTAGGTCGCCGGATCCGGCAGCAGGATGTCATCCCCGCGCCGCTTCTCGGCGTAGGAGACACAGAGCATGTCGCCTGCACCGGCGGTCAGAGTGGCCTCCGCGACGGTGACCCGGCTTTCGCCAAGGTCGAAGACCCAGATCGCGCTGTGCCCCGCAGGCAGGGTTTCGGGGATGGGGGCCTTGGGGAGAGCGGCATAGCCCTGGCGCAGGTGGTCATGCGGGTCTTCGGAAGGCGGAAGGCTTGGGCCGAAGCGTGTTTCCACCGGCGTGAGGAGCAGGCGGTGTTCTTCGGCAAGAAGCGGCGTCGTCCTGGCGCGAAGGCTGGCCCAGATCGGACCTTCGGGCGGTTGCACGATGCGGGGCTGGGCCCAGTCCGAGCAGTCGGAAAGCGGGGTAGTGGCAGAAGCGATGTCGCGGTCTTCGACGCCCGTGCCATAGATCGATACGCGCGGCACCCGCGGGGAATAGGACAGATCGCGCCGGACACGCCAGCGGTCGCGGTCGGTGACGAGGGCGGTCTGTCCGTCGATGTCGAGCCACCCGATCAGGCCGCAGGCGGCGCGATGAACATGGGCAAAATGGGAGTATCCGGGCGAATAGACCTGTACGGCGATGCGGTTGTGCCCCGGCCGCAGCACATCCGTCACATCCCGGGCATCCACGGCCATGGCTGTGGGCCATGACCGTTCCGGCCCGCGTCCCACATAGTCGCCGTTGATCCACAGCCGGTAGCGGCTGTCGGCGGTCAGGTGGCACCTGGCGGAGCGGGGTGGCGCGGCAAGGTCCAGATCGGCCATGAACCAGAGATAGGTCTCCTGCAGGTCGAAAGGGTGGTCAGACCCGATCCAGACGCAGGGGTCCGGTGCCTTCACTGGAGCGTCCCGTATTGCCGGGCAAGTTTGTTCACCAGCCGGTAGGCGCGGATCAGGCGGGCAGGGGGGATGTCCGGCTGGATGAAATGACCGCCGTTGAAGATGAACCCTCCTCCCGGGGCGTAGATGCCGAAGCGTTCGGTGATGTATTCGTCCAACTCGTCCCCGTCGTATTTCAGCAGGCCGTCGACCACGTCGAGCGAGCCGTAGATGACGATCTGGTCACCATACTTTGCCTTGATCTCGCGCGGGTTCATCCCGGCGCTTTCCTGAACCGGATGCCAGGAGGTGTAGCCCATTTCGATGATGTCATCGAGGATCTGCATGATGTAGCCGTCGGAATGCAGGTTCACCGGCAGGCCCCTGCTGCGCGCATGCTGCACGACCCGCATGGCATAGGGCTTGATCAGCTTGCGCCAGGACTTCGGGGAAAACAGCATCGTGCCGTTCGAACCCCAGTCGTCCGATAGGGTCATCATGTCGACCCCCGCTTCGACCATCTGGTCGACCTGCACGCACATCCAGTCGGCATAACGGTCGAAGAAGGCGGCCATCAGGTCGGGGTTGCCGCCGAGGTTCATCCAGCAGTTCTCGATGCCGAGGAAAGAGGAGGTGCCTTCGACCATGCCCCAGCAATGCGCCAGCACACACCGCTTGCCCTTGTGGTCGCGGATGGCAGTGGCAATGTTCACACCGCCGAAATCGTAGTTCCAGTTGGTGAAGTTCAGCCATTTGGGGTCGCGCGGGTCTTCAAGGGGCACGCCAGACAGTTCATGGATGTCGAATTTGCGCCCGTGCTGGTTGGGAAAGGGCATGAGGCCGACGAAGACGTCGATGCCGAATTCCTCGATGAATTTCTCGCGCGGGCCATAGTCGGCCTGCAGCCGTTCGAGGAACTGCTTCTGGTAAAGCCAGCAGTCGATGGGCGTCCGGTCCACCGGGCGGTGGTTGATCGTCGCCATCACGCGTTCCAGCGAGTTCATCTGTGTTCCTCCAGAACAAGCATGCGCCGCCAGTCGGCCAGATCGACCCCGGCAACGAATTGGGAGTGGAAGCCTTCCCAATGCACCTGCTCCCATTCGGGAACGATGCCGTGCAATTCGGGCGGGCATTTACGGATCAGTTCGGCATAGGCGGATTCAAGCAGGCGATAGCCCGATGTATCGGACGGTCGAAAGGGCGGGTGCGGGGCGATCAGGCCGTCTTCGACCATGGCGGCGTCGAGGATGTCCGACATCTCGTGCAGGAGGTCGAGCTTGCGCTGCCAGGAGATCTCCAGCCGCGGGGCTTCGTCCACGATATGGGCCAGACGCGCGCCCATTCGGGGCAGGCGGTGGAACATCTCGGTCATCCACTTGTCATATGGGTAGTAGCGGCGGTCGAGCAGGAAGGCCATCTGCACGCCCCAGCGCAGCGAGCGCGCGAAGGTGGTGGACGCGTAAAGCAGGTTGTCGCGCAGAAGCGCCCGCTTCAGGGCATAGACGCCCATGCCCGAAAAGTAGCGGCACCAGTGGGCGAGGCGGCGCAGGCGCACCGGCTCGGGGTAGTATTGGCCGAGCGTTTCGCGGATGGCGGTGAAGCGGCCGGAGGGGTCATGCCAGACCTCTCCGGCGACGATGTGGGTGATGTCTTCCTCGGGGATATTCAGCCATTCGGCATGGGTCCGCGGCGGGTGGTCGAGGCCGATGGTCGAGCGCAGATGGTGTTCGAGGCTGGCAAGTTCGACGCCCTTGGTCCGCGTATATCCTTCGCGAAGCTCGCGGCCGCGCCAGTATTGCGGAAGGTGGGCGGCAAGCCCGTCTTCGATGGCGCTGCCTCGGGCGTCCTTGATCGCCGCTGGTAACAGGATGTTCACCCGCAGACCGAAGTGATGGTCGGTGGAATACTGGTCGTCGAGGCGGAGAACCTCGGAGCCGTAGCCAAAGAAGCCAGCGGCCATCTGGGCGGCTTCCTCGGGAAATTGCGACTGAAGGAGGGGAAGCACGATCTCGTGCCAGAAGTCGCGGCTGTCGTCGATGATGGACCGCTTCATGCCTCCGCTCCTGTTCACACGATGCCGGACGAGGCGCCCCTGATCGCCGGCCGGTCCTTGGCGACCTGCGCCCGGTAGGCCGCCGCGCGGTAGGCTGCGACCGGGTCATGGGCGCCGCCCTGCCTGCGACGCGCCTCGGCGAGAATGGGCGAGACATCGGTGATGAAGGCGGCCTTCAGCTGGCGGTGGGCCCCGAGCACATCATTCGCCTCCTGCGCCTCGGCCAGCGCCTTGCGGTCGACAAGCGACGCTTGCACGCGGGCGCGGGCGATCTCGATCGCGCTGCACATCAGGCTTTCGATCGGGTCGGTGACGTTGTGGCTTTGGTCGATCATGTAAGCGGGGCGGAAGTCGCGGGCACCGCGTTGTTCTGCATCCACCAGTTCGTTGAAGACGAGGAACAGCCGGAAGGGATCGACCGATCCGGAATCCAAATCGTCGTCGCCGTATTTGGAATCGTTGAAATGGAACCCGGCGAGTTTGCCGACATGGATCAGCCGCGCCACGATCTGTTCGATATTCACGTTGGGTGCATGGTGGCCAAGGTCGACAAGGCATTTCGCCTTGTGGCCAAGTGTCTGCGCCGCGATCAGGCTGCTGCCCCAGTCCGAGATGACGGTGGAATAGAAGGCTGGCTCGTACATCTTGTGCTCGATGAACATCGACCAGTCGGCGGGGAGGGCGGCATAGATGTCCTGCATGGCCGAGAGATAGTTCTCGTACATCCGGGTCAGGCTTTGCTGGCCGGGGAAATTGGTCCCGTCGCCGATCCAGACGGTGATGGCCTGGGCGCCAAGTTGCTTGCCGATCTCGATGCAGCGGATGTTGTGGGCGACCGCCTGCGCGCGGGTTGCGGCGCTTGCATTGGCAAGCGAGCCATACTTGTAGCTGTGGGTCTGGTCGATCTGGTCCTGAAAGGTGTTGGAGTTGACCGCGTCGAAGCCAAGGCCGAATTGCGCCGCCTCTTGCCGGAGCGCGTTGTAGTCCGACACTTCGTCCCATGGGAAATGCGGGCTGACCGTGCGGGTGCCACGCGTGAGTTGCTGGATCACACCGCAATCGGCGAGCTTGTCATGGATGCCACGCGGCTCGCCCGGGCCGGGGAAACGGGCAAATCGGGTACCGCCGGTGCCCACGCCCCAGGTCGGAATGGCGACCGACCATTGCATGGCGCGCGCAACCTGCGCCTCGATGTCGATGCCGCGGCGGGCGAGTTGGCGGCCAAGCGCGCCGAAGTCATCCTCATGCGCAGGACGGGTCTGTTCGTTAAGCGATCCGATCAGGTCGGCAGAGATGAGTTCGGTCATGATTACCTCGTGAACGACACGGCATTGCCGGCATCGACGTTCAGGAAATTGCCTGTCGATTTCGCCGACAGGTCGGAGGCGAAGAAGTAGACAGCTTCGGCGATGTCTTCCGGAAAGACCGACCGCTGCAGAAGGCTGCGCTTGCGGTAGTGCTCTTCCAGTTCATTCACCGCGATCTTGTTGGAAGCGGCGCGCTGCTGGCTCCATTCGCCCTGCCAGATCTTGGATCCGCGCAGGACGGCATCGGGGTTCACCACGTTGACCCGAATCCCCATCGGCGCGCCTTCGAGGGCCATGCAGCGGGCGAGATGAATCTCGGCCGCCTTGGCGGTGCAATAGGCAGAGGCCCCAGGTGAGGCAGCGACGCCGTTCTTGGAGGAGATGAAGATCATCGATCCGCCCAGGCCCTGCGCCTTCATGATGCGATAGCCTTCGCGTCCGACGAGGAAATAGCCGGTGGACAGGATGTCGAAGGTTCGGTTCCACATGGCGAGCGTCGTGTCTTCCACCGCTGCCGCAGAGGTGATGCCCGCGTTGTTCACCAACACGTCGAGCCCGCCGAATTCAGCCACTGCGTGTTCAAGCGCGGCGACGACCTGGTCTTCGCGCGTGACATCCATCACGACCGAACGGACCATGTCGCGCCCGTAGCGTTTGGCAAAACCGGCGGCCACTTCCTCAAGCGAGGGGGCGTCGATGTCAGCCAGGACAACGTTGCAGCCTTCGCGCAACAGGCGGTCGGCGGTGGCCGAGCCGATGCCGCCCGCACCGCCCGTGATGAAGGCGACGCGTCCTTGCATGGATTTCGGCTTCGGCATCCGCTGGAGTTTGGCTTCCTCCAAAAGCCAGTATTCGATGTCGAAGGCCTCTTGTTCCGGCAGGGACTGATAGGTGGAGACACCCGAGGCCCCGCGCATGACGTTGATGGCGTTGACGTAGAATTCAGCCGAGACGCGGACCGTCGCCTTGTCCTTGGCAAAGGCAAGCATGCCGACACCGGGGACAAGATAGATCACCGCGTTGGGGTCACGCATGGCTGGGGAATTGGGACGCTTGCAGCGATTGTAGTATGCCGCGTAATCGGCGCGATAGCCCTCAATCAGCGCATCCAGCGTTGCAGCATCGGCGTCTGCGGGAACGACCAGCGGCTTGATCTTGGTGCGCAGGAAATGGTCCGGGCAGGACGTGCCCATCGGGGCCAGACTGTCAAGCGCGTGGGAATTCACGAATTCCAGCACTTCGGGCGCGTCGGTGAAATGGCCCGCCTTCATTTCCGACCCCGAGATGCGGCCACGGATCAGCGGCATCAGCCGGCGCGCGGCAGCCTTGCGGTCCTTGGCGGGCAAGGCGGGGATGCGTTCGCCACCGAAACTGGGGCGCTTGGTGTTGGCGTCGAGCCAGACGGCGGCCTTGTTGATCATCTCGAGCGTCAGAAGGTAGCAGTCCTTGGCCGTGTCGGCCCAGGTGAAAAGCCCGTGCTGGCCCAGGACCACACCCTTGAGACCGGGGTTCTCCTCGGCCATGCGTCCGAGCTTGATGCCCAAATCGATGCCCGGACGCTGCCACGGCAGATAGCCGAGTTCGCCGCCGAAGATCTCTTGCGTCAGGCGAACCTGGTCGGCGCTGGCCGCGATGGCAATGACGGCGTCGGAATGAACATGGTCGACATGCGCGCGAGGGACAAAGCCATGCAGCCAGGTGTCGATCGAGGGCGCACGCGGGTTGAGGTTGAAGATGCAGTGCGACAGGGCTTCGACCATCGCGTCTTCCTGCGCGAGGTCACGGTACTGCGCGCGTAGCTGGTAGAGACGGTCCATGTAGACCGTGGCAAAGCCGTCCAGTTTCATGCTTCCGATGTCGCCGCCCGATCCCTTGACCCAGAGAACCTGAACATCGGCCCCGGTCAGCGGATCTTTTGCAGCGATCTTGGCCGAGGTGTTGCCGCCACCGAAGTTGGTGATCCGCAAGTCACTGCCCAGCAGGTTGGACCGGTACAGAAGCTTGCCCGGTTCATCCAGGGAGGCTGCATGGGCGTCGTCCCAAAGGGACGGAAGGAGAATATCCTTGGTCATCGGGCGGATCGGCTTTCTTCAGGGAATTGGGGAAAGGATTACCGCAGCAACGCTCACAGTCAATCATGAAACATCATACTGCGTCGCAGAGAATATATTGCAATGCAGCATTGCGATTGATTGTTGACGAATGTGAGCGATTCTCCTTAGCCTTCCAATCATGCATGAACGTGAACGCTGGTCCCTTATCCTTTCGAAGCTGCGCGAACGCGGGATCGTTCGTGTGAGCGATCTTGCCGCGCTGACTGGGGCATCGGTCGCCACGCTGCGGCGGGATATGGCAAAACTTGAGGATTCCGGGCTGTTGCGCCGTGTCCACGGCGGGGCAGAGCGTGCGGGGGTGTCGGGGCAGAACGAACTGACGGCCACCTCTTTCGGGACGAGCCAGTCGATCAATGCCCAGGAAAAGCAGGCCATCGCCGCCCGTGCGGCCGAGCTGTGCGAGGACGGCGATTCGATCATCCTGAACGCGGGATCGACGACTTGGTTCATGGCGCAATGCCTGCGCGCCAAGCGGATGCAGGTCCTGACCAATTCCTTCCCCATTGCGCAGGAACTGATCGCGAATTCCTCAAACCGCGTCGTGCTGCCTGGGGGAGAGCTTTACCGCGAGCCGGGGATCATCCTGTCGCCCTTCGATGAGGATGCGATCCAGCATTTCGCGGCGGCCAAGATGTTCATGTCGGCCTATGCCGTCACGCCTCTTGGCGTGATCGAAAGCGATCCGCTGATCGCGCGGGCCGAGGCAAAGCTGCTGAACCGCACGGAACGGCTGATCGTTCTTGTGGACAGTTCGAAATTCGAGGCGCGGGGAAACA
This sequence comes from Tabrizicola sp., assembly GCA_016792685.1. GTDB lineage: Bacteria > Pseudomonadota > Alphaproteobacteria > Rhodobacterales > Rhodobacteraceae > Tabrizicola. The sequence continues at coordinate 22,417 of JAEULQ010000087.1, forward strand.
TCGTGGTCTGTCCGCTGACCCGTGTCTCGACCGTCGTCACCGATACCGGCGCGCCGCCACAGATGGTTGATCATCTGCGCGGAGTGGGGGTCGAGGTGATCTTGACCGATCCGAAGGACGTGAAGGTTCTCACGGCGGCCTGACCGGCGTGGGGAAAGAAACAAAACTCAGGGAGGAGTTCGATCATGATGATGAATATGAAGGGGCTGGCGCTGGCCGCCGGTCTGGTTGCAGGGCTGATGGGCAGCACCGCATTGGCCGAACCCGTCACGGCCACGCCGGGGCAGGAAGTGAACGCGGTCCTGTTGCCGAAGTTTCTCGGCATCCTGCCGTTCGATCAGGCCAATCGCGGCGCTCAGGAAGCTGCGGCCGAGCTCGGGTCGACGGGCAAGCTCGAATACATCGGGCCGACGCCTGAGAATTCGGCTGCGGGCCAGATCGAGATGCTGACGACCGCGACCACGCAGAAGCAGCATGTCGTGATGCTGTCGAACAACGCCGGCGATCAGATCGCCGCCACGGCCGAGGCCGCGCAGGCCGCAGGCACCAAGGTCGTGACCTGGGATAGTCCGATCCCGAACGGGGCGGGCGAGAGCTTCTTCGTGGCCCAGGTCGACTTCGGCTCGATCGGTGTGGTGATGGCCGACATGGCCTATGACCTCGCCGGTGGCGCGGGTGAGTTCGCGGTGCTTTCGGCCAGCCCGGACGCGGCCAACCAGAATGCCTGGATCGACATGATGAAAGAGGCGCTGAAAGGGGACAAGTACAAGGACCTCAAGCTTGTCGATGTCGTCTATGGCAATGACCAGTCTGAAGAATCCTACAACCGCGCTCTGGGTCTGGTGGACAAGTATCCCGACCTGAAGGTCATCATGGCCCCGACCACCGTGGGCATCGTCGCCGCCGCCAAGGCCATGCAGGACGAGGGCCTTTGCGAGAAGGTCAAGGTGTCCGGTCTGGGACTTCCGGCCGAAATGGTCAGCTACTCTCTGAACGGCTGCGCGCCGCAGTTCGCGCTGTGGAGCTTTGTCGACCTGGGCTACCTGACCTATCACGCCTCCTATGCGCTGGCGACCGGTGCGATCAAGGGCGAGGTGGGCGAAGAGTTCACGGCGGGCCGCATGGGGACCTTCAAGATTGAGGAAGACCCGGGCCGTCCGGGAACCAAGCGCGTCCTGATGGGGCCGTTCACGGTCTATACCAAGGAAAACGTCGAAGCCGCTGCAAACTGAGGCTTTGACCGGACGAAAGATGATCGGGGCTGCCCTTCGCGGCCCCGATCCCCTCCCAGTACGCTGAACGGACCATCCCATGACCTCTGCGGTTCTTGAACTGCGGTCCGTGGCAAAAAGCTTTGCCGCCACCGCCGCCCTGCGCGACATGTCGCTGGCCATCGAACCGGGCGAGGTCCATGCCATCGTAGGTGAGAATGGGGCAGGCAAATCCACGCTGATCAAGATCATGACCGGTGTCTATCGCCCTGACGCGGGCGAGATCCTGGTGGAAGGGCGCGCGGTCACCCTGCGTTCGACCCAGGATGCGCAGGCCGAGGGCATTGCCGCGATCTATCAGGAGCCGATGGTCTTTCCCGACCTGAACGTGGCCGAGAATATCTTCATCTCGAACCGGGCGAGCGGGGCCTTCCTGAACTGGCGCGCGATGTTCGCCGATGCCGACCGGATCGTGGCGCAGCTTGGCGTCAGCCTGGACGTGCGGCGCGCGGCCTCGGGGCTTACGCTGGCTGAACAGCAGACAGTGGAAATCGCGCGGGCGCTGTCGCTGAAGGTGAAGGTCCTGATCATGGACGAGCCCACCGCCAGCCTTTCGGCGCATGAGGTTGAGCGGCTCTTGTCCATCGCCCGGGCGCTGAAGGCGCAGGGAGTGGCGGTCATCTACATTTCGCACCGTCTGGACGAGATCTTCCGCATCGCGGACCGCGTGACGGTGATCCGCGACGGGCAGCACATCTCGACCCGTCCCATTGGTGAGGTGACGGAAGAAGGCATGGTGCGCGAGATGGTGGGGCGCGCGATCGACAGTTTCGCGGTCAAGACCGAGGCCAATGCCGTGGGCGACGTGGCGCTGTCGGTGCAAGGTCTTGGCCGCGCCGGCGTGTTTTCGGGCGTGTCCTTCGATCTGGCGAAAGGTGAGGTGCTGTGCCTTGCGGGGCTTGTCGGCGCGCGGCGGACGGATGTGGGGCTGGCGCTCTTTGGCATTGCACCCGCGACCGAGGGCCGCCTCTATCTGCATGGGGCCGAAGTGCGGATCACCACGCCGCGCCAGGCCATGGATCTTGGCATCGCCTATGTCTCTGAGGACCGCCGAAAGCTTGGGCTGGCGATGACGCTGCCGATCTTTGCCAATATCTCGCTGGCATCCCTGCGCAAACTGCTGGGGGCCTTCGGTCTGATCGACCGCAAGACCGAGGCGGCAATGGCCGAGGATTACCGCCGTCAGCTGGACATCCGCGCACCTGACATGCGGATCGAGGTGGGCAAGCTGTCCGGCGGAAATCAGCAGAAGGTGATGCTGGCCAAATGGCTGGAGACGAAGCCCGGGGTGCTGATCTTCGACGAGCCGACGCGGGGAATTGATGTGGGTGCCAAGGCCGAGGTGCATGGCATCATCCGCCGCCTTGCGTCAGAGGGCGTGGCGATCATCGTCATCTCCTCTGACCTGCCCGAGGTCATGGCCCTTGCCGACCGGGTGCTCGTCATGCGCGAGGGGCGGCAGGCGGGGCTTCTGGACATATCCGAGGCCAGTCAGGAACGCGTGATTGCCATGGCCGCCGGTACCGGCGCGACGGAGGCCGCATGACCGGGCTGTTCGACAGGGTTTCGCCGCAGACGCTGCGGCTGGTTGCATTGTTCCTGGCGCTTCTGGCGACGGTTCTGTTCTTTTCCACGCAGATCGAGGGCTATCTCTCGGCGCGGATGTTCAACCGGATCTCGACCTCGGCCGCCGTGGTCCTGCCGATTGCTGTCGGGCAGGCCATCGTCATCATGACGCGCAACATCGACCTTTCGGCCGGGTCCATTCTGGGCGTCGTGGCCTACATGACCGGGCAGGCGCTGGGCGCGATGCCCGACATGCATCCCGTGCTGGCGGTGGCGCTTGCGATGGGGATCGGGGCCTGTGCGGGGGCGATCAACGGGCTGCTCGTCGCTGTTGGCCAGGTACCGTCGATCATCGTGACGCTGGGGACCTTGGCGCTCTACCGCTCGTTCCTGGTGGAATACTCCAATGCCACCACGATCACCACGGCCAGCCTTCCGGCCTGGCTGGTCGATCTGCCGCAAAAGAGCCTGTTCTCGATCGGGGCGCTGGATGTGCGGGTGACGGTGGTTCTGGCGCTGGCGGCCTGTCTGGCCGTGGGGCTGGCCTTGTCGCGGCTGCGGGCGGCACGGAAATTCCTGGCGGTGGGGTCCAACCCCGATGCCGCGCGCATGGCCGGGATCAATGCGCCGCGCGTGGTGTTTGTGGCCTTCGTGCTGGCCGGGGCGCTGGCGGGGCTGTCGGGGTTCATCTTCCTGGCAAAGTTCGGAAACATCACCGTGGTTGCCGGGCTGGGGTTCGAGTTGAAGGCGATCGCTGCTGTGGTGGTGGGGGGCGTGTCCATCATGGGCGGCTCTGGCACGATCCTTGGCGTGCTGATGGGGGCGGTGCTGGTCGACACCATCGACAATTCGCTGACCCGCTGGGAGTTGGTCAGCGAGTTCTGGCGCGATGCGCTGCTTGGCATGCTGATCATGGCTGCGGTCACGGTGGATACGCTGGCGGCACGGCAGCTTGCCCGGCTGCGCGGCAGAGACGGGGGCGGGCAATGATCGGGGCTTTGAAAAGCTGGGAGGGTGGACTTCTGCTGGTGTTTCTGGCCACGCTGGCCTTGAACGCCGCCTTTGCGCCGGAATTCCTGACGGTGCAGAACCAGATCAACCTGTTCCAGCTGTCGATCGAGAAGATCATCGTGGCACTGGTCATGGCCCTTGTGATCATGAATGCCGAGATCGACCTGTCGGTCGCGTCGGTCATGGGGCTGTCGGCAGTGGTGTTTGCCTATCTGCTCAATCAGGGATGGGGTGGTGGCGGGGCCTTGGTGGTCTGTCTGGGTGTCGGGCTGCTGGCGGGTATGGTGAATGCCGTGCTGGTTGCGAAGGTGGGTATCCCGTCGCTGGTCGTCACGTTGGCGATGATGATCGGCTATCGCGGCTTCTCGCGCGTGATCGTGCAGGATACGAGCCTCGGCAATTTCCCCGAATGGATTACCGATCTGGGCCAACAGGGGCTGATCGGGCCGCTGCCGCTGTCGATGGTGCTGTTCTTCCTGCTGCTGGTCGGTCTGGGTGTCCTGCTGCACCGCACGGGCTTTGGCCGGCAGGTCGTGGTGATTGGCACCAATGCCGAGGTGGCGCGGTTCTCGGGGCTGGATGTGTCCCGCGTCAAGGCGACGCTCTTCGTCATGTCCTCGGTGATTTCTGCGATTGCCGGTGTGCTTTACGCCGCGCGCCTGGGGTCGGTGCGGGGAGACTCGGCGCTGGGGTTCGAGCTGGACATCATCACCATGGTCCTGCTGGGTGGCGTGTCGATCTTTGGCGGCAAGGGCAGCATGATGGGCGTATTCCTTTCGATCCTGATCATCCTGAACCTTCGCAACGGCATGGCGCTTCTGAACATCACCGGCCATGTCCAGACGGGCGTGATCGGGATCCTGCTGATCCTTTCTGTCCTGTTGCCCAATATCGTGACCGAGCTGCGCGCCCGCCGCGCCCGTGCCTGAGGGGAAGACCATGCAACGCCACGCCTTCAAGATGTTCCTCAACCCCGGGCAGGAAGCGGAATACGTCCGGCGGCATGACGAGATCTGGCCCGAACTTGTCGAGCTGCTGAAGGACGTCGGCATCGCCAACTATTCCATCCATCTCGACCGCGAGACCGGGGTGCTGTTCGGCTATCTGGAGCGGCGCGAAGATCACGGGATGGAAGAGCTGCCGAACCATCCGGTGATGAAGCGATGGTGGGCCCACATGGGCGACATCATGCGCACCAACCCGGACGGATCGCCCGTCGCCATCCCGCTGGTCGAGACGTTCTACATGGCCTAGCTGCTGGACTGGCGCGCGGCCACACGGGCCTGCCATAGCGCAGCGTAGTCTTTCCAGACCGGCTCGGTTTCCGGTCGGATCCGTTCTGGAGCGGCACGCGGCGCAGTCAAAGGTCCGGCAAGCAGGGCGGCCCCAAGCCCGGTTCCGGCGCCCTGACCGGCCAGAAGCACATCCCGCCCGGTGGCCGTGGCCAGCATCCTGGCAAAGGCACGATTGCCGCCCATCGGGCCCTCGACGATGATCTCGCCCTCGGCCCCGATCAGCGACAGGCAGGCGGCCCCCATCAGCGCGACATAGAACGAGGCGGCGGCGACGCGCGCGCCGGCATCTTCCGGTTCGGTCGGCGTCCAGCTTGCGACCTGCCCGGGGAAGGGGCCGGTGGTCGGGTGCAGCGACGGCAGGACCATGACCTGCGAGGCCAGCACCATGCGTTCGGTGGCTTCGGAGGCGGCGGGTGTCTGCCCGCGGGTAAGTTCGTCGAACTCGCGTCCTGCCATGAAGCGCGCGGTCGGCACCGGAGCGCCCCGGGCGTTCACATTGATCAGTGTGTCGCGCCGCGCGTCGAGCGTGACGGTCCCTCCGCCCAGCGACATGACGATCATCCAGGTCCCGGTGGACAGGACGGAACAGGGATCCTTGCGCCCAAGCCAGGGAACCAGCGAGGCGTTGGAATCATGGATGCCGCACAGGACGGGCGTTGCGGCGGGGAGGCCTGTGGTGCGGGCGATGTCGGGCAGGATCGGGCCAAGCACGGCCCCGGCCGGATGCAGCGGCGGAAAAAGTGCCGACCAACCCATCCGCTCCACGAGGGACGAGAAGCTGCGACCGAAGGGGTTCCACAAATCGGTGTGACAGCCGAGCGATGTCGCTTCGCTGGCAGCGATCCCGGTCAGGCGGAAGGCCCAGTATTGCGGATAGGTCAGGATGTGGCGCGTTTCTGCGAAGGCCGCGGGGAAGCGCTGCGCCTGCCAGAAGAGCTGCGCACCAAGGTTCAGCCCGCCCGGAAGACGCGGTGCGCCGGTCTCGGAAAAGGGCGGGCGCTGTGCGTCATAGTCGGCAGACAGATCGTCCGGCCCCGGGTGTTCGTAGTCGAGGACCGGGAGCGCAAGTCTGCCCGCAGCGTCGACCAGTGCGGCCGAGGCCCCGTGCGTCGTGATGGAAATGGCATCCACCTGCTGACTGCGTCCAAGCTCGCCAAGAGCGGCAAGAAGGAAGGACCAGAGAGCCTCGACGTCAAAGTGCGGGTAGGGGGCCGAGGAGACAACCTCGTTCGGACGGCGGGCGACGATGCGTTCCATTCCGGTCGAGAGGTCGATGGCCAGCAGCTTTGCGTTGGTCTTTCCGATGTCGATGACGGCGATGTGTCGCAAATCGGGGCTCCTGCCTGATCGGTCGGAACAGTTTCGTTGCGGCGGTGGCCGTGTCAACGCCCGCGCGGAGGATGATCATGGATGACGCCGAATTCTCGATTGGCCGTGTGCAGAGACGGGAGGTCTGGCACCCACCGTCCGGACCCGACCCTTGAGTGGTTTGCCTGCCCTGGTCTGGCCAGGGCAGGCATCCGTTCAAGTGAGAACGCTGGCCATCTCGACGGGCTGGCCCGACTTGGCGGATCGGGTCGCGGCCTCTGCCATGGCAAGCGCGGCCACGCCGTCATCCAGGGTCACGGGCACGGGCGTGCCGGTATGGACGGCCGTCACGAAGGCGGCCCATTCGGCGGCGTAGGCGGGCGTGTAGCGTTCGAGGAAGAAGTAGGTGGGCTTCGCGCCGGTCACGCCTGCGGTCGTCGATTTGACCACGGTGTTCTCCAGCATGTTCTGCGCCTGGAGAAGGCCGTCCGATCCCAGAAGCTCGACCCGCTGGTCATAGCCATAGACCGCACGGCGCGAGTTCTTGATCACCGCGATGCGACCGTCAGCGTAGGTGAGGGTGACAACGGCGGTATCAACGTCTCCGGCGGCGCCGATGGCGGGATCGACGATCGAGGTGCCGACGGCGCTGACTGTGACGGGGGCGGCACCCATCAGGAAGTTCGCCATGTCGAAGTCATGGATCATCATGTCGCGGAAGAGGCCACCCGAGACCTTGATGTAGGCGACCGGCGGGGGCGCGGGGTCGAAGGACGTGATCGAGAGCAATTCGGCCTTGCCGATCTCGCCCTTGTCGAGCGCGGCCTTGAGGGCGGCGAAGTTCGGGTCGAAGCGGCGGTTGAAGCCGATCATCACCGGCTTGCCGTTCTTGGCCGCCACCTTCTGGCAGGCCTGCGCGCGGGCGAGCGACAGGTCCACGGGCTTTTCGCACAGGACGGCCTTCCCGGCCCCCGTGGCGCGTTCGATCAGGTCGGAATGGGTGTCGGTCGAGGTGGCAATGAGGACCGCGTCGATGGCGGGGTCGTTCAGGATCGCGTCCGTGGTCCGCGCCTCGGCCCCGTATTGCTGGGCCAGCTTGGCGGCGGCTTCGGTGTTGATGTCGCTGACCGCGACGAGGGTCGAGCCGGGGTTCGCGGAAATGGCGGTGGCATGGACGCCGGCGATACGCCCGGCGCCGAGAAGGCCGACTTTCAGCATGGGTTTGGTCCTTGAGGTTACTGGCCGATGGCGGCCTTGAAAGCTTCGAATTCTTCGTCCTGCATGGCGACGTTGTGCTGCGGCTGCGGATAGCCGCCGGTGTTCACGTCCGCGATGAACTCCTTGAACGCGTTGATGCGTTCCTGTTGCAGGCGGGCGTATTCGGCGGCGAAGTTGCGGTAGGTCTTGGCATGGCGCGGCTTGTGGCCGTCGGTGCAGCCGAGGACGTCTTCGGCGAAGAGGTATTGCGCGTCGGCCCCCGGTCCCGCGCCCATGCCGAGCATGATCATCGGGGTGTTTTTCGAGATGAATTCGCCCAGGCGGTCGGGGACGACCTCAAGCTCGGCCCCGAAGGCACCGATGGCTTCCAATTGCTTGACATGGTCCCAGACAGCGCGGGCTTCCGTTGCAGTCTTGCCGACGGCGCGCCAGCCGGTCCAGGTGATGTAGGACGGGATCAGACCGACATGGGCGACGATGGGCATGTGGTTGTCACAAAGCGCCTTCTGGATGTCCAGCGAGGCGGCGCAATAGAAGCAGTCGCCGCCCATGGCGGTGAAGTGGAAGGCCGCGCGGAGGTAATCCTCGGCCGTCGCAAGCTTGCCGTAGGGTCCGAAGGGAAGGCCGACTTGCACGAAGCATTTGCCCGCCGCTTCACGCATTTCGGGTGAGAAGAAGCGGCTTTCGATGGACAGTATGTGGATGCCAGCAGCATCGGCAGCGGCAGCCTCGTCCAGCGTGGTCACGTAGAGCATGCTGATCTTTTCGCCCCGCGCTTTCATTGCGCGCATGTCGTGGACGGTCGGGCGGCTGGATTTGTGGACCATGGTTACACCGTGAAGGCTGAACGGAAGGCTTCGAGGGCAGCCTCCTCATCGCCCTTGGCGTTGGCCTCCATGCCGACGGGGCCGGAATAGCCCATGGCTTTCAGAGCCTTGGCGACGCCGTGGTAGTTGATCTCTCCCGTTCCCGGCTCAAAGCGGCCGGGGTTGTCGGCGACCTGAACCTCGCCGATCCAGGGCAGGCAGGCCTGGCACCAGCGGATCAGGTCACCCTCGCCGATTTGCGTATGGTAGAGGTCAAGGTTGATGCGAAGCTGCGGGCGGTTCACGGCGGAGACGAGGCCTAGGACGGCAGCGGTGGAGCCGAAAGGGCAGCCGGGATGGTCGATGGGGTTGAGGTTTTCGAGGGTGAAGACCTGCCCCTCGCCCTCGGCCAGATCGCAGATCCGGTGCAGCGTATCGCGGGCGCGTTGTTCCATTCCGGGGGCGAAAGCGCCGATATGGGGGATCGGAATGCCCATGTCGCCAAGGCCAGTGCCATGCAGGTTCAGCCGGTGGACGCCCAGGCGCTTGCCGACCTTTGCCGTCTCACGCGCCGAGGCCAGCAGCATCTCGCAGCCCTCGGCATCGGTCAGGCGGCCCTGAAGATAGCCGTTCATGATGGTGAAGGTCGCGCCGGTCTTCTCCAGAGCGGCCAGCTCCCAGTTCGGCCAGTTCCAAAGGCCGACTCCGAAGCCCATCTCCTTCAGGCGGCTGGCGCGCCAGGCGATGGGGCGGTCGCGCCAGAGCATTTCGGCGCAGGCGGCGAGTTGAAAGGTCATAGTTCGATCCAGACTTGGCCGTCTTCGACTTTGACGGGGAAGGTTTTCAAGTTGATGCAGGCGGGGGCGCGTTTCGCCTCGCCGGTGCGGTAGTCGAAGGTCGCGTTGTGCTTGGGGCATTCGACGGTGCCGTCCATGACAAGGCCGTCGCAAAGGTGCACCTTCTCGTGGCTGCAGACGCCGTCCATCGCGTGGAAGGTGTCGTCTTCGCTGCGGATGATGACGAAGGTCTGCGTGCCGTGGTCAAAGCGGATCAGGTCGTCGAGGTCGATGTCGTCGGTCGCGCAGGCGCGGGTCCATCTGGGCATGGTCGGTCTCTTACTGGGCAGGTGGGGGCGGGTGGCCGCCGTGGCTGGCCATGTAGCCTTCGATCTCGGCTTCCAGGCTGGCCATGCTGGCACCGCCCGCCATCAGGTCGGTGATTTCCTCGCGGGTCTTTTCGCCCTTCTTGAAGTCGGCGGCGACCGCGCCCCGGATCAGGACGGCGAAATGGTCGCCTACGGCCATCGCATGCATGACCTGATGGGTGATGAAAACGACGGCGAGGCCCCGGCGCTTCGCCTCGTTCACGATGCGCAGGACGTGGGTCGCCTGCTTCACCCCCAAGGCGGCGGTGGGCTCGTCCAGGATCAGGACGCGCGCGCCGAAATGGACGGCGCGGGCGATGGCGAGGGACTGGCGTTCGCCGCCTGACAACCCACCGACCAGACGGTCGCCGTCGGTGATGCGGGTGATGCCCATGTCCTGCACGGCCTTGACCGCGATGCTGTTGGCGCGCTTGCGGTCATAGACCTTGAACGGACCCCAACCTTTTGTGGGTTCCACGCCCACGAAGAACGACCGCCCGATGGACATCAGCGGGAAGGTGCCGCCGAACTGGTGGACGGTAGAGATCCCGGCCTCTTGCGCGGCGCGGGGGGTGGGCAGGGTGACGGGCTGTCCGTCGAGCTCGATCTGGCCGGACGATGCCTGGTGCACCCCCGACATGATCTTGATCAGCGTCGACTTGCCCGCGCCGTTGTCACCCAGAAGGCAGAGCACTTCGCCGGGCCGGACTTCCAGCGTGATGTCGTGCAGCACGTCGATCGGGCCGAAGCTCTTGTTCACGCCGCGGAGGGCAAGGATCGGAGTCGTCATCACTTGGCCCCCTTCTTCGGGCTGTAGGACAGCGCCATCTTGCGGAAGGTGTTGTTCATCAGGACAGCGCCGAGAAGCAGGACGCCGATGATGAGGGACGACCAGTTCCGGTCGAAGTCGGTGTAGTAGATGCCCTGCGTCACGATGGCGAAGGTGATCGTGCCGAAGAAGATGCCGACCACCGACCCGAAGCCCCCGGTCAGCAGGACGCCCCCAACCACGACCGAGATGATGGCGTTGAAGATGAAGCTTTGCCCGCCCGCCACTTGCGCCGAGTTGTAGAGGATCGCCTGGCACATGCCGACGAAGGCGGCCGAGGTGGCGGAGAGGACGAAGAGGATCACGGTCAGCCGGTCAGTCGGGATGCCGGCATTGCGGGCGCTGGTCTTGTCACCACCCATCGCGAAGATCCAGTTCCCGAAGGGCGAGACATGGACGAAGAAGATGTAAAGCGCGGTCAGGGCCAGCCACCAGATCACCATGACTTGAAGCTGGCCACCCAGCAGGAAGTCTCCGAACAGCACCTTGGCCGGGCCCTCGACGGTCAGCGCGACCGAGGTGGACTTGGTGATGAGGACAGTCAGGCCAAGGACGATACCTTGCACGGCAAAGAGGCTGCCAAGGGTCACGATGAGCGAGGGCACGGCGGTCTTGATGACGAGGATTCCGTTCACCAGCCCGACGATCACGCCGAAGGACAGGGCCACGGCGACACCAAGCCAGATCGACATGCCATAGTGGCCGGTTACGACGGCCACGGTCATCGCCCCGAACGGAACCATCGCCCCGACCGATATGTCCAGTTCCCCGGCGATCATCAGAAGTCCCAGCGGGATGGCGATGACGCCCAGGTTTGCGGCGACGTTCAGCCAGCTGGCCATGCCCGCGGGTTTCAGGAACGTGAGCCCGCCGAAGATGGCGAAGAAGATCAGGACGGCGATCAGGCCAAGCGCGGCCCCCGCCTCTGGGCGGCGCAGAAGCCCGCCGATGGTGATGCTGGACATGGGTCGTCCCCGGGACTGGAAGGGAAAGGTGGGACCGGCGGCAAGGCCGGTCCCGGAGGGTCTTAGCGCGCGCCGAGGGACACGCCGGCCAGCGTCGCCTCGATGTTCGACGCGTCGACGATGCCCGGGCCGGTCAGGACCGGGAAGACCGGCAGGTCGGTACCGAAGTCGATGTGCGCGGCCAAGAGGCTGACGGCCAGGTAGGATTGCAGGTAGGGCTGCTGGTCGATGGCGAAGGCCTGAGTGCCCGCCTTGATCCGGTCGAGACCGGCCTGGTTCATGTCGAACGAGCCAAGCTTGGTGGCGCCGGTCTTGCCCGCCTGTTCCACCGCAATCGCGGCGCTGTCGGCATCGCCCGCGCTGATGGTGATCACACCGTCGATGGTCTCGTCTTTGATCAGTTCGGCCTTGATCGCCTCGGCCACGGCAGTCGCGTCGCCGAACGAGGTCGACGGCAGCGGCAGTTGCGCACCCTTGCCGCCCTTGGCGGTGATGCCGTCGATCACGCCCTTGCAGCGCGCCTCGATGTTCGCCGTACCCGGCAGGGTGTTGATGCAGAGGACGTTCTTCTGCCCGCCATCGCCGAAGTATTCGCCACCGGCAACACCGGCCACATATTCATCGGACCCGACATAGTTGATCGCGCCCAGTTCCTTGGCCTTGTCCGCGCCGCCCGCGTTCATCAGGATGACCTTGATGCCCGCCGCCATCGCGTCCTTGATCGCCGGGTCTTCGGCTTCCGGAACCCAGTTCGGGATCACCAGGCCGTCGACTTCCATCGAAATCGCGGTGCGGATCAGCTGCACCACGTCGGGGGCGAAGTTGTCGTAGTTGACGAGGCGCAGGTAGGTCACTTCGCCGCCGTTGGCCACGATCGCCGGGGTGGCGTCATCGATGCCCTTCTTGATGATGTTCCAGAAGGCGTCGTCGTTCGATCCGCCGATCACCGCGATCTTTGCAGCCATCGCGGCTGATCCGGCCGAAACCAGTGCCGTCGTCGCAAGGACTTTGGCGATAGTCTTCATGAAGCTCATTGGTCTTTTCCTCCCTTGGTCCGCCCCTCTCGGCGGGTTGTTGATGCCTTCTGGTCGTCACCACCTGGCCAGCCTCCTCGACCGGCCGGTGGAATGCGCGTGGGGGTCAGGGGCGGGCCGCTTTCGCGTTCATCCGCTCTTTCTTCTTCTGGAAGCGGGCGTTCATCCGCGCCTCGCCTTCCTTGGAGCCGTCGTGCCAGTAGCCGAACCACTTATCCAAGGGGATCAGCCCGTCGCCGCCGTAGTTCACCTCGAAGTACTTGTGGTGCAGGTAATGGGCGTAGGCGTGGCTTTTCAGCGGGGTGTTTTCGGTCAGCTCCAGCTTGTCGAACCCGATATGCCCATTCACCGCCCCAAAGCCCGCAAGGTGCAGCTGGAACATGGCCAGCAGCGGGTTCGACGGGATGATCAGGTGCCAGAAAGCGACCGCGTGATACAGGAACCCCTCAACCGGATGCATCGAGAGCGACGACCAGGGGCTGGGGTTGACCGAGTTGTGGTGCACCGAATGCACCCACTTGTAGAGAAGGGGCGTGTGGATCAGCCGGTGGATCGCGAAGAAGTGGACTTCGTGGATCGCGGGGCTGAGGAGCGCAAGCGCGACCAACCAGGGCCAGTGCGTCGTCCAGGGCAGCCAGGTTGCCCAGCTATTTGCGAAGGCCCAGAGGAACAGCACCTCGACGAGCGTCCAGAGCGGGATCGAAATGAAGAAGGACCGCAGAAAGTTGTCGAGGTTCTGGCTCTTGAACCAGAAGACGTCCGAGGGCTGCTCGGCCGGGAACTTGCCGTTGTACTTGAAGCGGGTGCCCTGCTTCTTCTTGACATACCAGAAAAGCTCGACCGAGCCGTAGAACACGAAGATCGCCGCCGCATTCACGGCGTAAAGCCACAGCGCCCAACCCCAAGACAGGGTTTTCATCGTCTCGACATCCGGCACGACGTAGAACCACCAGATCAAAGCGGTCGCCATGTGGAAGGCATTCCAGGGCCAGAGATATTCCGGAATCCAGCCAAGAACCTTGCTCAGCCTGAACGGACGGCGCCAGAAGGGCGGCAGCTCCAGAGCGGCATTCGGCGCCCAGTCGCCGCGCTTGTTCCGGGTGCCAAACTGCAGATCGTCCATCCTAGCCCATCCTCTTTTTCCCGGCAGGGAACGGATGGCACAAGATCATCAGCCCGCGGGACACATCCCTCGGTCACCAGGCGCCAAGCCCATGATCAAGCTGCCGAAACCTTTCTGCCGTCGACGAGGGGACTCACGGACCCTCTCGGTCGTCGTGCCGCGAAATAAGCGCCTTGACCGAAATCAAATCAACCCGCATTGATAGCGGAAACAGTAATTCGTTTCATCCGTATCATCGAGCTTCTTTGGTGATACGAAAGATATCAGGAACACCATGCGCCGTCCGACGATTCCAGACCTCGCCGAAGCAGCCGGTGTCTCGGTTGCAACCGTGAACCGGGTGCTCTCTGGTGCGGCCAACGTACGATTGGCCACGCGGGAGAGGGTCAAGCAAGCGGCTGAGGATATTGGCTTTTATGGTGTGGGCAGTATCCAGGCGCGGGTCGCCGCCGCGCGTCCGCGGCTGCGTTTTGGCGTCTTGCTGTTGCAGCCACATCGGCCCTTCTACCAGAATGTCGCCCGCGCTCTGGAAGAGGCAGCCTCTTCGACCACCGAAGCCGATGTCGACCTGCGGATCGAGTTCCTTGAAGATCTGTCGCCACAGAACATTGCGGCCCGCGCGCTGGATCTGGCGACCAGCTGCAACGCGATTTGCCTGACTGCTGCCGTGCATCCGATCGTGACCGAAGCGTTGGAGCAGATCCAGACCAGGGGCATTCCGGTCTTTGCGCTGATCTCGCAGATCTCGGTCACGGGCCAGATGTCCTATATCGGGCTCGACAACTGGAAGGTTGGGCGCACGTCTGCATGGGCCTTCGCGAACATCTGCAAGGCGCCGGGAAAGATCGGCATCCTGATGGGCAATCCGCGCTACCGGAACCAGGAGATGAACGAGACAGGTTTCCGGTCGTTCTTCCGCGAATTTGCGCCAGAGTTCGTTCTGCTGGAACCGGCGTCAACCTTCGAATCTGCGGCGGTCGCGCAGGACCTGACCGAGAAGCTTTTGGCCGATCATCCGGACCTTGTCGGGCTTTACATCTCGGGAGGCGGCATCAGTGGCGCGCTTGCTGCTTTGCGGTCTGGTGCGAGGCCAGGTTCGCTGGTTGTTGTCGGGTACGACCTCACCGATGTGACCCGCGCGGCTCTGCTGGACGGGACAATGACGCTGGTGATTTCGCATCCCCTTGGGCGTCTGGCCCGCGATGCCATTGACGGCATGATCCGCGCCTGCGCCCATCCCGGAACCAATCAGACGAGCATTGCGCCGTTCGAGCTTTACACGCGCGAGAATATTTGACGCCGAGGTCTCTGGCTGCGCATTGGCCGAGGGCCTCGGTCGATTTCTGGCAGCGGCGGATGCCTAGGGCGCTGCCGGTCCCGCAAGAAAGAGTCGACTATCAGGACGGCACGATGTTCTGGTTGAGGTGGAAGATATTCTGCGGGTCATAGCGGCGCTTGACCTCTTGCAGGCGGGCATAGGTGCCGGGCCCGAAAGCATCGCGGACAAGAGTGTCGCCCTCTCCCAACCCGGGGAAGTTGAGGTAGAGCCGCCCGGTCGAATGGCGCTGCATTTCGTCCCATTGTCCCCGCACCCAGTCGATGTTTGCCGCATCGTCGTCTGGCGAGGACCAGATCGCGTCGAGACTGAGCATCCAGCGCATCGAACGGTCTCCGAAGGCAGTGGCCTCGGGCGCCACCCGCGAAACCGCACCGCCGAGGTACCAGATCGAGGAATAGGTCATTTCTGACGGGCGGCGCGACAAGCCTGAAAGAATGTCATGGATGACATCCTCGTCCAGTCCCTTGAGATAGGTGGATTTCCAGTAGCAGCGGTCGCGACCCTTGGGAAAGATCCCGTCGAACAAGGTCTGGATCACCCGGTAGGGCATCCTGCCGCTGAAGTCGATCAGTGGTTCGGCCAGTTGCCGCAGGGGCATCGTCAGGCGCTCACCTTCCTCGGCCGGGCCATCATGTACGGTGGCAAGCGCCACGACGCGTCGGCCCCAGATCTCTTGCGGGTAGGCGGGATCGGCGGGAATGGTCGAGAATTCGGCAAGACCGGACAGGCTGTCGGGTGCCGCCGCCATGAAGCCGCGCCAGCGCGGCAGGATGTCGGCTGCGATCTCTTCGGGATAGGCGGGGGCACAGAACATCATCTCCGGTTCGATCGGATGCAATGCGAAGTCCATCGCTGTGACCACACCGAAGTTCCCGCCGCCGCCGCGCAGACCCCAGAGCAGATCGGGGTTCTGGGTCTCGGACGCATGCACAAGCTCGCCCGTGGCCAAGACCACATCGGCTGCCAGGAGGTTGTCACAGGAAAGGCCATGTGTGCCACGAAGCCAGCCAACGCCGCCCGACAGAGTAAGCCCCGCAACCCCGGTGGCCGAGATCAGCCCGCCCGGCGTCGCGCGACCGAATGGGGTTGCCGCCGCATCCAGATCAGCCCAGGTGGCCCCGCCGCCCACGGTCGCCCGATCCAGCGACGGATGAACGCGCACACTGTTCATCAGCGACAGGTCGATCATCAGCCCACCGTCGCAAACGGCGTAGCCAGCTACATTGTGCCCGCCCGACCGGACGGCGATTGCCAGCCCCGCCGCGCGGGCGTGCAAGACTGCCGCCCTGACATCTGCGGCGCTCCGGCACCGCACGATAATGGCCGGTCTCCGGTCGATCATGCCGTTCCAGATCACCCGGACGGCATCGTAGTCCGCATCCCCCGGTCGCAACACGAGTCCGCTGATATCATCTAGAGACATGGCGTGATCCTCTTTCTGTTGTGACAAAGCTAGACCGAGGGGGCTGCCACCGCTAAAGTCGAAATTGCTGATAACCGTTCATTTCGGCCAAAGCGGGGTGAAACCGGTGCCCGGACTTGACGGTCGCATCAAAGTAGCGCTGCTGGCGATGCCGGAGGTGACGGCCTCCGCCCTGTTCGGTATGTTCGATCTCTTCTCGGCACCCGGACGCGACTGGCCCTTCATCCTGTTCGGAGAGCCCGGACTTCAACGGATGGAGCCCTTCATCGTCGCCCGCGGGAAGTCCGAGTTCATGGCCGCCAACGGCATCGTCGTGCACCCGGATTATGCCCTGTCCGATTGCCCGACGCCCGATATCGTGTGCATTCCGGATTTCTTCGTGAATCCGGGCGAGGCGGTCACCGGTCTTTATGATCCGGAAGCCGACTGGCTGCGCCAGATGCACGATAAGGGAAGTGTTCTGTGCAGTGCCTGTTCCGGCGCTGTCTTGCTTGGCGAGGCCGGGTATCTCGACGGTGCCGATGCGACGATCCATTGGGGTTATGTACGGACGCTTCTGAACAATTATCCCAAGGTGCGGGTCAATCTGGACCGCTCGCTGGTGATGTCGGGCGAGGCGCAGCGGATTGTCATGGCCGGGGGAGGGACCAGTTGGCAGGACCTGGCGCTCTGGCTCATTGCGCGGTTTGTCAGCGCCGAAGAGGCGATGCGCGTGGCGCGGATCTACATGCTGCAATGGCATGATCTGGGCCAGACACCTTTTGCCTCGCTTCTGGGTCGCTCGCAGGCGGATGATGCCAGCATTCGCGAGTGTCAGGACTGGCTGGCCGAGAATTACAATACGGCGTCACCTGTTGCCGAGATGATTTCGCGATCCGGGCTTGCCGAACGCACCTTCGCCCGGCGATTTGCGCGGGCCACGGGATTGAGCCCGCTGGATTACGTGCACGCCTTGCGGCTGGAAGAAGCCAAGCAGATGCTGGAAACGGGACCGCAGTCCGTCGAGGCCATCGCCGAGGAAATCGGCTACGAGGACAGCAGCTTTTTCAGCCGTCTGTTCCGCCGCAAGGTCGGTCTGACCCCGGCCCAGTACCGGCGCCGCTTTGCCGGTTTGCGCCGGGCCATCGGCACGCAGGACTGAGCCCGGTATCCGACCGGTTTGCAAGGCAATCCGGCCGGATCGGAAAAGTCGCCGCCGCGGACTATTCTGCTGTCGCCGTGGCGAGATAGGCGATGAGGTCTTCGGCCTCACCAGGGCGTTTCAGACCGTTGAAGTTCATCTTTGTTTGCGGGACGAACCCGCGCGGATTGGGCAGAAACTGCGCCAGGGATTCCGCATCCCAGACGATTCCAGCGGTTGCCATCGCTTGGGAATAGGGAAAACCGGGCCAACTGCCCGAAGTTCGGCCAAAAAGACCGGTCAAGGGCGGGCCGATCTTCACCTGGTCCCCCTGCGTCGCATGGCATTCGCTGCATCGGTTCAGGAACACACCCTCACCTTTCGCAGGATCACCTTCCGCCAGGCCGGGACGCGGCAGCAGGCAGAGGGTCACCAGCACGGCGATCCGGACTCGTCCGGGGCCCGGGACGGACTCCGGGGCTCTAGCCATGGGTCAGGGTGCCTTCGTAGAAGTAGTGCGGCGCGCCTTCTCCGGCCATCACATCATGGAAACGGATCACCCCGACAAGGCCGACACCCGAGACATAGTGAAGGCAACCTCCGGTGATTTCCTGCTCGGCCGCTGGTTCAGGGCAGGAGCCACTGGGGAAGAGGCCCGTGAAGGTATAGACCGTATTGAAGCTGACAGCCTCGCCATCAAGCTTGCCTTCGAATTCTTCCCTGCCAAGTTCGGTGTAGAGTGCAAAGCCGTTCTTCTCCTGACAGTTGAACTGGCTGATGAAGGTCGCCCAGCAGCCCGTGAGGCTTCCGGTCAGCTTGATGGAATAGTCCGCCTTCTTGGCGGCACCGCAGTCCGAAGGTGTGCTGTCGCCCGAAACGCTGGTCGTCGCGTCGGCTGAAAAGCTTGGCCCTGCGGCCGTCAGGGCAAGGGATCCGGTCAGAGCGACAAGTGTGCGAAAAGCATTCGAGGTTCTGCTAGTCATGCGCGATCTCCTTGAAAACATACTGCTTTGTCAAGCCGGTTACATCCGGGTGACATGATCCGGACCCAAAGCGTACTTGCGTCAGGCGCGCGTCGCTAAAGTCGAAAATGACAGGAAAGGGTCATTTCGGTCACCTGCAGCCCTGGAGTGAGATGGGCCAGGCCAGGCCTGCCAGGCGCCGACGTTCGGGGTCAGGCTGTCCTGGATGCCTCCGCGATCAGCATTCGCGCGGGCATCCATTCGGGCCGGATCGGCCGGCTCAGACGCAAAGGCGATGGTCCGAAGGTCCGATTGGCCGCGAGATGACGGCGGCCCAATGGGGGTCTTACGTCTTGGGCCGGATCCTTGCGCCGGACTTGTCGGCAAAGGCCTGCAGCCGGGCCCGGGCCTCGGGCTGGGTGTTGACGACACCTGCGACACAGGCCTCGGCATAGGCCGCATCCAGGGCCGACATGTTTTGCATATGGCTGATCGCCGAACAGATGGCAAAGTTGGTCAGCGGCAGGTTTTCGGCACAGCGGCGGGCGAGGGCCGTGGCCTGGGCGAGCGAATCCTCGACCAGATACTGGGCAAGGCCAAGGTCGACGGCCTCTTGCCCCTGATAGACCCGTCCCGTCAGCATCATGTCGATCATCCGCGCCTTGCCGATCAGGTCGGTTACCCGGATCGTCGCCCCGCCGCCGGTGAAAAGCCCACGCTGGCCCTCGGGGAGGGCAAAGTAGGTGCTGTGATCGGCCACCCGGATATGCGCTGCCGAAGCCAGCTCGAGCCCGCCACCCACGACAGCCCCTTTCAGAGCGGCGATGATCGGCACCCCGCCATATTCCATCTTGTTGAAGGCCTCATGCCAGCGCAGGCAAAGTTGCCAGAATTCGGCCGGCGTCCGGTCGGCCTTGTGATGCTCCACCAGATCAAGCCCCGCGCAAAAGTGATCCCCCTCCGCCGCCAGCACAATTGCCCGCGCTCCGGCCCTCGCTGCCCCCGAGAACAAAGTCACCAATCCCTCGATCGACTCGGCATTCAGTGCGTTGCGTTTGTCGGGGCGGTTCAGGGTCACGATCCAGACGCCGGGGCTGTCTTCCTCAAGGCGCAGGTTCTGCAGGGCGAAGTCGGTGATCGAGGGCATGGGTCGGTCCAGTCGGTTTGTGAACTGCGGGAGCTTGGGGTCTTGCGACCGTTTGTGCGGGAACGGTAAGGCCTGCCGTGGCCCACGTCATGCGTAATTGCGGCAGACAGGATGGCAGCAGCATCAATCCGGCGAAGCCCAGGTCCAACCTGCGACATGGGCCAGATAGGCGTCCAGTGGGGCAGCGGGGTCGCTTGTGCCGGAAAGCTCGGCCCGCGCCATGTCGATGATCGCGATTTCGTGGTCGATCAGCAGTTGAACCGCAGCTTTGGCCTTGGGGGGAGCGATGGGAAGCATCGCCTCGAATTCCGCCAGATAGCCGGTCGGATAGTCGCGGATCATGATCGCCATCACTTCGGCAAAGGGCAGGGCCTGCCATTCCGCTGCTTCGTCACGGCCCGACAGCCGAACGGCAGCCTCATCGGCGGGCGCAAGGCCCATCGTTTCGGCCAACGGGCGCAGGGCGGCAATCGTACGCTTTTCGATCAGCGCCACCTTGGCCCAAAGCCCTGCACGCCGGGGATCGGGTTCGGTCTCGGCCAATGCCGCAAAGAAGGTCTCGCCCGAGACCTCCTCAGCGAAGGCCATCGCGAAGGCTGCGTCAAAGCTGGCAAAGCTGCGGGGCGTTGCACTCACTGGATGCGCACCCCCTGCCGGATCAGTTCGCGCTGGACGGCGTCCATATCGACAGTATCCACGTCGCGGTTCGACTTCACCGCCTGTGCGGCTGCCACGCCCGCACCTTGCCCAGCCACGGCGCAACAGGCCATGTTGCGGGTCGCCGCATGGGCCACCATGTCGCCGCCAATCGCCCGGCCCGCGACCAAGAGCCCCTTGACCCCTTTGGGCAGCATCGAGCGGTAGGGGATATGCATGTAGCGACCGGTGGTCGGGATGATCAGGATGCCATAGCCGTCGATGAATTCGGGGTAGATGCCGATCGTATCCTCGAACCGCCCCTCATGGCGCACATCCGCCTCGGTCATGTTGTAGACCGCGTCGATCTTGCGGGTGTCCCGGATGCCGATGGTCATGCCGAAATTGCGCAGGCGCACGCCCTTGCAGCCCGGCATGAAGCGCCGCAGCGCCTCGATGGCCAGCATCGCCTGCTTGCGGCCTTCGACCTCTCCCCTTGTCATGCTGTCGGGGTCGGTGCCATCCACCCCGGCCAAGTGCACAAGATTCATGTAGGTGAGTTCCCCGGTGTCATGCATTGCGCCCCAGGTCCCGGCGATGGTGTTCAAGTGCTTCGGGATGATCCCCTGTTCAATCGCCTTG
>JAEULQ010000004.1 GCA_016792685.1 Tabrizicola sp.
AGCAAAGCCGAGGGCAAGGTTCACCCACCGGTCAAAGAGCGGGGCGGTGACCTTGAAAAGTGTGCAGCCGATTGCGACGGGTGCGAAGATGACGAGAACGCCGATCATGATCTTCGCGGCCGAGATCACGATGATCGACACCGTCGCCATCAGGGCCGCGACCAAGAACATCAGGAGGCCCGCAAGGGCACCAGTGATGTAGCTGCCATTCTGGCTGATCGCCTGACCTACATCGAGGGCTTGAAGGTAGAGGGCATCCAAACCCTCGTAGAGATTGCCCGATCCATCTCCAAACGCGTTCATCACGACAGCCCCGATCTCACTCGGGGCATTGGTCAGGACACCGTAGACCGAATTGAAGTTCGTCCAGGACGACAAGAAGGCCGACGCGACTGCGATCCGCACCATCAGACCGAGCCCGTTGCGAAGTGTCATTGGCACGGCTTGTGCCATCAGGTTGATCCCGACCAGCGCCACCACCAGAACAGACCCGACCCGGAAGACCGGCACGATCTCGGCGGCCACGGCATCAAATGCCGTAGCGCCAACCGCTGTTGCGGCGGCATCGACCTGGGTCAGGATGTCGGCAATGATTGCCATGGATCACTTGGCCCGGCAGCTTTGTTCGAGGTCTCGAAATCGCGCTTCGGTCGCGCGCCGATCTTGATCTCGTATGCTTTCCAGCGTTGGACGGTCAGCATCGGTCAGTTCCGATGCTGACTTTCCCAACTCGGCCGCGACGAAGGCGTCGAAGGTGAAGCCCTCGAAGAGGCAAGCGCAGGAGCCTTCTTCAAGCCGCCGCGACATGGCCACGCGGAAATAGGCTTGCCGAGCCACTGCGCGGAACTTCCAATCGGTGATCCCATCGGGCAGATCGATCACCTCTTCGCAGGCAGGCCTGTCTGCGGCGGCAAAGATCCCGGTCCCGCGCCGCTGCATTTCGGTCAGGAGGTCCAGAGCGGCGTCTGCATCCTGCGCCACCACCGCTTCCCGGGTTCTTTCGGCCAGCTGGACATCGCTCAATGAGGCGAGGTCCTCCGCTGCGGCGAAGTTGGCAAGGCAGACGAGGACAGCAACCGCCGCGATCTGGTGAGACGCCCGCCGCATCATTCGGCCCCCGAATAGTCGAAGAAGCTCTTTTCCTTGGCCTGTTCTGCGGCCCAGTTCACACCCGTCTGCCCGGCAGCGAGCCCGGCAGCCGCGTTCAGGCGCCACATCTGGCCGAGCATGTAGTTGGTCTCGGCGGCCATACGGGTGTTGAGATCTATGCTTTCCTTGAGAGTTTCCTGGTTCGCGATCTCGTCAACGAGCCCGTCGATCCGCGCGAGGCTTTGGGCAGCTTCCTCGTAGGAAAGCTGCGCCACGCCCATGGCCGTGGCGCTCGTAGCAGCGGTCGTCGCGATGAGCTTGTCCTGCGGGTTCTCCGATGACGACAACCCGGCCAGGGTTTCCGAGGTCAGGCCGGCCCTTTCCAGCGTGTCGCGCATATACTCGGCGGCCATCTTGTCGCCCATGGTCACATCGCCATCGAGAAGGCTTTCAAAAAGCCCGTCGAAATCCCCGATGGTGAGCGCATCCTGGAAGCCGGAAAGGTCAGTGATTTTGGCCGCGCGCGAGCGCAGGTCCTCCACCGAATTGTAGAGGCTTGCGATCTCGTTCAGGCCCGAGATTGATCCGAGGATGCCTTCGAGGTTGGTCAGCTGCTCAAGACCGGTCTCGACCTGCTTCTTCAGCTCTTCGATCTGCGCGATCTGGTTTTCTGCATCGCGAAGTGCTGCTTGAAGCTGCTCGATGTTCTTGGCGAGGTTGGTGCCGTCGATGACGGGCACGCCTTGGGCGAAGGCTGCTGACCCGATAAGAGAAAAGCACAGCGCCGCTGTCGCGGCCGTGAGGTTACGGTGCATCCGAATACTCCCAGAATGTCGTGTATTGCAGGGCTTGCGCGGCATCCGAGAGCCCACGGGCCGCCTCGACTTTGACTGCGCCGGCGCGCAGCCGCAGCGTCAGGGCCATGAGGCGGGCGCGTTCGGCGAGCATGTAGGTGTTCTGATCGACCGCTTCTTTCGGGGTCTGGGGCTTTGCCTCTTCAAGGAATCCTTTGATCCGGGCCATGGCCGCCTCGATCTGCCCCGACTGCTGGCCGGAATAGCCGATGAAAGCTGAGGACATGTTGCCCCATTCGGCACTGGCACCCTCCACCCCCGCTAGCGTGCCGGTTACATCGGCGCCGGTGATCACCGAGAGGTAGGCGTCGTAGTAGCCCGAGATCCGGCGGACGTAGTTCTGGGTTTCCTCGAAAGGTGGGATGCCGCCGTATTTCTGGACGTTGCCGGGACCGGCGTTATAGGCCGCGAGCGCGAAGTCGATCCGGCCGAAGCTGTTGAGCTGGGTCGCGAGATAGCGTGCGCCACCATCGAGGTTCTGAAGGGGATCGGTCGGATCGACGCCGAGATCGGCGGCAGTGCCGGGCATCAACTGGCAAAAGCCCATGGCCCCGACCGGGCTGATCGCCGCGTTGGAGAACCCGCTCTCCTGTTTCACCAGCGACTGGAAAAGAATGCGCCAGGTCGTGGGCGTGAGCCCGACCTTCACAACGCCAGGGTGTGTCTCGTAGCGCGCCGCCGTGGCGATGATCATCGCCTCGACCGTCTCACCCTCACCAAAGAGCCGCTGGCTTTCTGGGCTCGTCTCCTCAAGGGGATAGACCTCGTCGGCAGGGGGGAAGGTTCCCGACCCTGTCTCGAAGCCGCTGAGGTCGGTCATGCCGGTCGTGTCTGCGAGGAAACGCTCATAGGCGGCCAGCTGGTCGTCTTCGATCTCGCTGAGGTCTGTGCGTGTACTGAGTTTCTCACCCTGCTTCACGGCGTCCTCAGCCTGTTCGAAAAGACGCGAGATGAAGTTTGAGAGCCGCGAGCCGTCGATGATCGGTACGCCTTGGGCCATGAGGCACATGGGCATGGCGGAGCCGAGGAGAAGGCCGAGAAGGAGGGGGGCGCGACGCATGCGGTGGCTCAGTTCCCGCAGAGCGTGTCGGGCGCGTTCATCGTCGAGACAATGACTGTCGTGCCATCGCTTTGCTCCCGCGCCGCGAAATACTTGCCCTCGGCCCGGAACTGGCCATGGCAGGGGGAGACGGCACCCGTCTCGACGCCAGCACAGGCCGAAAGGAGGGTGATCCCGAGAAGGGAAAGGGGGATCAGGCGGTTGCGTCGGGTCACGTCATGTCCTTCCAGAAATCAGGGGTATCGCGCCAGCCATAGGGGGCGCGGTCTTCGCCGGATCGGCCGCCGCCGAGAACGGCGAGCGCGGGCCCAAGGGCCGAGAGATCCATGTTCACGAAGACCGAGTCACCGGCCGAGCGCAGGAGGGCGAGGCGCAGGCCACCGGTGGGCGTGCAGAGGAACTCGGCCTCTTTCTCGTTCAGCCGCAGGATCCGGTAATCCTCGGGGTTGGCGCGCGGGTTCGGGTAGAGAAGCTGGGTCACCACGCTTTCCGCGATGATCTGGCCAACTTTGACCCGGGTCAGGTGTGTCGGCGTCTGAGTCAGCATCATCACCACGGCGTTCTTCTTCCGCATGGTGACAAGCCAGTCATGCAGGCGCTTTTCGAAGATCGGATCGTCGAGCATCTTCCAGGCCTCATCGATGACGATGAGGGTCGGACGGCGATCCTCGATCACCCGCTCGATGCGGCGGAAGAGATAGGCCAGCAGCGCCGAGCGTTCGGTCCCGAGATCAAGGATCTCCGACATGTCGATGCCGACC
>JAEULQ010000037.1 GCA_016792685.1 Tabrizicola sp.
TTGGTATTGCGAGCCGCTTACGCGGCCAGCGCCACCGGAGCACGGTTGTCGTTGGCAACTGTGATCATGGACCGATAACGGTGGTACCTCACCGAGCGAAAGCTGGCCTCTTTGGTCGTTCGTCGATCCTATTTCGGCCCCTTACCCCCGCAACGAACGGGATGTTGGTGGAGCCGCCGGGTACCGCCCCCGGGTCCGAGCCGATTATTACAGGTGCGTTTATCGCCATAGTCGGGGTTGCCCCCGACAAGGGTCAATATAGGGGGCCGGGGCGGGGGGTGCAAGGACGCGTGTCCACGCATGGCAGCTTAGGGGCGCGCAAGGATTTCAAGGGCTTGGGCATTCAGGTCTTGTTTGCCGATCCGGCCGCCTGGATCAACTGGCTCCTGCGGCCCCGGCCTCGGCCACCAGCCATTGCACCTGCGGGTCATGGTCGTTCCGCCGGTGCCAGTAGGCCGAGACGGCGAAGGTGCGCAGTGCCACGGGTGGCTGGGCGGTGACCAGGCCGAAGCCAGGGGCAAAGGCCGTGGCGATGCGGCCGGGCAGGGTGACGAGGGCGCCTGAGGCACGAGCGGCGGCCAGGGCGGGCAGGAACGCGGGCAGGCCCAGGATGACCCGGCGACTGCGGCCCTGCCGATCAAGTTCCTGATCCATGATGCCGGTCAGGTCTCCGCCAGGCGAGACGAGGACATGGTCGGCGGCGCAATAGGCATCGAGGCTGATCCGGGGCGCGTCGGGCAGCGCCTCGGGGCGACCGGCGACGAGGTAGGTTTCGGTGTAAAGGGCCTGTGCCCGGATCGTCTCGGGCCGGTCGGGGAGGAGGCCGAAGAACAGGCTGATGCGACCTTCGACCAGTGCCTCGACCGCATCGCTGCGGCCCAGCGGCAAGACCGAGAGGGTCAGGCTGGGGGCCCTGACGCGCAAGCGGCCGGCCAGCGCCGGGATCAGCCCGGCCTGCTGGCTGTCGAGCGCGGCGATACGGATCATGCCCCGCGCCACGGCGGGATCGAAGGCGCGGGCCTGGCCCAGAGCTGTACGCAGCGTCTCGACCGCCAGAGAGACGGGGCGCTCAAGCGCAAGGGCGGTGGCGGTCGGCTCCATCCCGTGCGGGCGGCGCAGAAAGAGGGGGTCGCCGAACACATCGCGCAAGCGGCGCAGCGACTGGCTGATCGCGGACTGGGTCAGGCCAAGCTCACCCGCGACATCCAGCGCCTTCCGGTGCCTGAGAAGGCCCAGAAAGACGAGGAGAAGGGTAAGGTCAAGCCGCCTGAGTTGCGTTTCGCTTAAGTCAGACATGAAGCCTATTCGTTTTCATTTCTGTCACTGGCGGAATATCTGTACCCGCAAGAGTGAAGCAAGAGGAAAGACGGATGCGGGTCGCAATCATCGGGGCGGGGAATGTCGGGGCGGCCATCGCGCGTGGCTTGGCCGGGAAGGGCCACCAGGTGACGCTGGGCGTACGCGATTCCTTGAAACCCGAGGTGGTTGCCCTTGCGGCCGCTACCGGGGCGGTCGTGTCTCCACCGGATCAGGCCGCCAAGGGTGCCGAGGTGGTGGTTCTGGCACTGCCCTGGCGGGTCGCGGAGGCGGCGGTCAAGGCGCTGGGGGACCTGAGCGGCAAAGTGGTGATCGACTGCATGAACCCACTCGGCATGGTCGATGGCGCGCTGGGGCTGGTGGTCGGTCACACGACCAGCGGGGCCGAGATGGTGCAGGGCTGGCTGCCGGGGGCGCGGGTCGTCAAGACGCTGAACCAGGTGGGCGCCGAGATCATGGCGCGGAACGACCATTTGCCGCACCGCCCGGTGCAATTCGTCGCTGGGGACGACCCAAGTGCGAAGAACATGGCAATGGCACTCTTGGACGAACTTGGATTTGAGGCGCTGGATGCCGGACCGCTGGCCAAGGCGAGGCTGCTGGAGCCCTTCGCGATGGTCTGGATCAACCAGGCAATCCTGCGCGGCAAAGGGCGGGACTGGGCCTTTGCGGCCGTCGCGGGAACATGAACTGAGAGGAGGAAGAACGCATGAGCGACAGACTTCACGCATCCTGCCATTGCGGCAAGGTCCGGATCACGCTTCCGGGCAACGCCGTTGGTGTCTTGGCGTGCCATTGCGGCGACTGCCAGAAGATGCATGGGAATTTCAATGCGTTCCTTGCCGCTCCTCAGACAGAGGTTGAACTGTCGGGGGAGGAAGCCCTGATCTGGTATTCGTCCTCTGAGGCCTCGCGCCGCGCATTCTGCGGCACTTGTGGAGCGCGGGTGCTGAAGGAGGTCACGGCTGCCGGGCGCTGGCTGATCTCGGCCGGGCTGATCGACGGGCCGACGGGCAAACGGATCATCAAGAACCTCTGGGAGCAGTCGAGACCCGATTGGTACGACTTGCCCGCCATCGCGCAGTAGTCCGCGAAAACCCAGGAAGGCGACGCCCGGGTGCCCGCCACCGGACGGGCGGAGCATTACGCGAGCAAGCGGATTCTGAAAATTGAAAAGGAAAGGACACAGGATGTCAGGACAGGTTGATATTCATTCGAAGAAACGCGTGCTGATGGTGGCAGCCAATCCGGGGGTATCGCCGACGACCGGCTGGCCCGTGGGGTTCTGGTGGGCCGAGTTGACCCATCCCTACTGGACCTTCACCGAAGCGGGCTATGCTGTCGACATCGTCAGCCCGAAGGGCGGGGATCTGGCGGCGGACGGCTATTCGGACCCGGAGGATGCCAGCGGCTATTCGGCGGCGGATATCCTGTCGCTGGGGTTCAAGAAGTCCCCGTCCCACGCGGCACTGCTGAACGCAACGAAGTCGATCGCGGAGGTCGATCTGGCGGAGTACGACGCGATCTTCGTGGCAGGCGGGCAGTCGCCGATGGTCACGATGATCGACGATGCCGAGCTGCATGGGTTCGTGGCGCGGGCCTATGAGGCGGGGAAGGTGGTGGCAGTGGTCTGCCACGGGACCTGCGTGCTGCTGAAGACCCGGCTTTCGAACGGCGAGCTTCTGGTGAAGGGGAAGACCTGGACCGGGTTCGCGAACGCCGAGGAGGCCTTCGCGGACAGTTTCGTCGGCAGGCGGATCCAGCCGTTCTGGATCGAGGAGGAGGCGAAGAAGACCGAGGGGACGAATTTCATCACCTCGGGCCCCTTCAAACCCTTCGCGGTGCGGGACGGGAACCTGATCACCGGACAGCAGCAGAACTCGGGCGCGGCGGCGGCGGAGCTGGTGGTGGCGACGCTGGGGCGGTGAGTGTCCACGGTGGACAATCTCGGATGGCATATTTGAATCAATGACTTGGCCGCGGGCGTTAAGGATCTGGAAACATTCTGACGAGGGCATAGGGGACGCAAAAGAGTCTGGTGGGGAAGTGTAAACCCGGCTTGACAGGTGTAGCCGTAAAGGACTGCGATACCAGCAGTGATAGCGAGATTCGCGCTGGAGTTGATGTTGGGCCTTGGGTGCTTGGTGACAGCGGCGGAGGGTGGGCCCTGTGGGGCTCGGGGTCGAAACTCACACATAGCGCAGGAATTTTATCCCACGGGAGGTGGTCCGCTTGGGGTTGGCACTCTGATAGATAGGGTTTCCCGGGTCCGGGTTCGGTCTTCCGTTTAGGTGCCATGCGCCTCGTTGCGCGAGAGAAGGAGATCATCATGATCAAGCCAGTTCAAACGGATGTGCGGACGGAATGGTGCGTGAAATCACGCACCCTGCGGCCCGCTTGGCGTTGGAATTGGTCGGTACGCATTCTTCATACGGCTAGCTACTGCGGGAGATTCTGGTGAAGACTACATTTGTATTTGACTATTTAGAACAGCGCCCTGCAAGGTCAACAGTATTCTTCTTCGTCTGCGCAATTGGGTTGGTACGACTGACGTTTGTTGTTACTGGCCTTGATTTCGATTCCCAGCACACAGTTGGCAGGGTCATTCAATTCGTAGCTGCTGGCGCCTTGTTGTTTGCCGCGCTATTTCTCTTCAAGCTCGCGGGGTACTTCATGATACAGAGATTAGGAATGCAGAGTGAAAGTTTACGGAAATTCTACAAGGAGCTTAAGCTCAAGCTGGGAGCTTAAAGTAAGCAATACTGACAAAACATTTGGCTCCTCTACAGAAGTAAAGATTATTTCTGGTGGTCACTATTCAATAACCCTTGATCCGAGCAATGCAATTGGCGTCATGCGGGCGGCAACTGTAGCGTCATCTGTTTTGACTTATTCGATTGAAGGGCAGCGAGAGTTTTTGAAAGGCAAAGTAGATGACAAAAGCCGTACTAATCTGGCTTGGAACACCATCGTTGTGTGGCATTGTCTATGTTGGCGCGAACTTCATCTACAGAATTAGCGATGAAACCACAAAGCAGGCAGATCTAGATTACATTGCCGAGCATTGCGTCGCAGTGCCCGATATTGACGGGAAAGAGATAGTGAAAAAGATGGTAATTGATAGCGGCTTTGATGGTACGGTCTACATTTATGATGGTGACCCTGTTCTTGACAGCGTTCCTGCATTTGAAGTCGCATGGCGCGGGAGGTTGTCCGAGTTACTATGTGTCCGCGGCATTGGATGTCTTCTTTCACCGCAACTCTCTCCTAAATGCACATCTGGAGCTGAATGATGCCTCAAGACTATGTGAATCCTGGCGACAGGGGTGCTGTATACCGGGAAATCACGTCAGGCCTGTCACTTGCGGATGAAAGGCGATCAGAACTACACGACGTCGCAGTTTCTCTCTATCAAGAGCGATATAGTGGTGAGATAACCCATCTGGACGTTGTTACCAGAGCAATAGAAGCATCGATCAATATCGTGCTCGCGATACTGTTTTTCTTAGCCACCGCGGTGAAATCTGAGGAGAATAACGTCCCTTCGATTGCAGCATTTTTGGAGAACGTCAAAGCAGCCGTCGAGACAGGTGGCAAAGTTGAGCTTGAGCGATTCGAATGTGACATGGCACGGTCGAGCGGCATAGTCGATTGTTATGACAGCGAATCTGGAATCGGCTTTCAGTACAAGAGTGAGAGCTTCGGTCAAGTCATTAATGTGAACATTGTTCTACATACCCCATCTGACAACAGATACGATGACCATCTGCCCATTTATGATGATGTCGGCTTCAGTCAGCAGAGAGCTGAGTTTCTTGCAGTGCCGGAACGCGACAACCTGCCTCGCCTAGGAGAATGCGGTGTAGAGTTGTCTTCTGGATCTAGTGATTCCGAAAGTGTCGCTCATTTTACTTGGGAGAACCCGGCGACCGGCACACTTATGCTAATCGTCTTTAATGGGTCGGCGGCAAGAGTCTCGATCGATGCAGGAAGGCCCATTCCTGAACAAAATGGCTACTTGGTGGGATCTGTTGTGATTGTGAATAGGCTAGATGCATTGTGTGAAGTCATCCACTAGTTGCCATGAAATAGTGTTTGGGGTGATTCAACTTGCCACTGATGAAGCGAACGATTCTCCATCAATCAGGTAGCTGTGGATGAGCGGCCTGGCAGGTATTGGCCGATCAGCGAGCGGTTACGTGCACGGTGTTTGGCCCCGGTCATGCACTGGAAGATTTCGCCCGAGGCGTCAATACCACGGACAGAGTGCTGTTGGAAACTGGGTGGCAGGATGTGAGCATTGCTCATTCGATCTAATTGCGGGCCTAATCATTTGTGGAGACGTCGCTATGGTATTCGTCAATAAAAGCAACAATCCAGGCTACGCCAATGCACTAGGGTATCATGAATACTCCACACACCGGGCGCCTTCTCCGGCTGGGGACGGTGGTGGCGCAGATTCAGGGCGGGCGGGGGCCGGGGATGGGGTGCTGTTCTTTGTCCCGGATCTCTCTCAGCCGCCCAGTCAGCAAAAGAAAGAACGCCCGGAGTTTCCTCCGGGCGTTCCTTTGTCATGGCGCCGGAATCAGAAGCCCGACTTGATCAGCTCGAATTCCTCGATCATGCGGTCGCGGAGTTCGGTGGAGGGCGGGGACTGCACAAAGAGGGGCGTGGTCACCGGGTCGACATGGGCGGCCGTCAGCGCTTCGGCCGGGATTTCGGCCATGGCGGCATCGTTTGCCAGTGCGTAGCCGATGGCATCCAGGAGCGGCTGGGCCGAGCTATGCGCGAGAAGCGAGTTGATGTGGTCGTAGGCCTTGTCCTCGACGCCCGGGCCGTCCTTGATGTTGACAAAGCCGCAGTACCAGCTGGCAGCGCCTTCGGCGGCGGCACGATTGAAACCGACGGGGAAGTTTTCCGCCTGCAGGATCGCGACCGGGTCGTTCCAGGACCAGGCGACCTGAACTTCGCCCGACGCCATGAGCTGCGACAGTTCCGACGGGTCGGCCCAGTAGGCGCGGACGTTCGGATGCACCTTGCGCAGCCAGTCGGCGGCGGCGGTGAACTGTTCGTCGGTCACATTGTCCCAGTTCGGCACGCCGGTCGCCATGAAGGCGAGCGACCAGACGTCGTCGGTGTTGTCGGGCAGCGCAATCCGGCCGGCATATTTTTCGGAGGTGAAGACCTGGACGGAAGCGACGTCTTCGGCGGGGACCGTCTCGGCGTTGTAGGCGATGGCGGTATAGGCATAGTCGGTCGGGATGAACCAGACGCCAGCCTCATCGGTGAAGGGCTTGACCATCCGTTCCGGGACGTTGGCAAACTCCGGGATCTTCGAGGTATCCCAGGGCTCGATCAGCCCGGCGTCCTTGTAACGGGGAACGGCGGCCGCGCACGGATGGACGACGTCTGCCTTGAAGCCGGAGGAGACCTTCTGGAAGGCCTCGTCGTCGTCGGCGAAGAAGACATAGGACGGCTTCTGGCCGTGCTTGTCGACGTAGGGCTGCAGCATGCCGTCGATTTCCCAGCCGGCCCAGTCGAGCACGGTAAGCTCGGGGTCAGCGGCATGGGCGGCGACGGATAGCGACAGCACCGAAGCTGCGCTGAGAAGGGCAAGGGAATGACGGGACATGAGTGCTCCTTTGAGGATCAAGGCCAACGTGCGTTTGGCTTGCCGGCCTGGTCTTATTGCGATTAGGACGGCCCCCCCGGCCCGTCCAGCCCGATGAAATTGGGAGCGGGAACGGAAAAGGACAAGTAGATTCTTCGTGGCGGGGAATAAAATGATCAAATTTTCTGCTGAAGGCGCCGCTTGGCCTGCCGAATGTGCGAAGTGACGTTACGGAAGCCGATCGCCGGAAATCGGTGCGTGGTTGGAAGGGGGATTGCAGGAGGAGTGGCCCGGCGCTAGGTCTTGGCGCGAGGCCGGGGTGCACCCGGCTCTGGTCCCGCGAGAGACATCGCGGGGTCTGGCTGGAAGACCTGCCGCAGACCGGGATTCGCCCGCACTGCGCGGGGTCTTCGGACTGCGGCCCGAAACAGGAGCCGCCGATGGCGCTTGATGTAGACTTTGTCCGTTCGCAGTTTCCGGCGTTTCAGTCGCCGGTGTTGTCGTCGCATGCGTTCTTCGAGAACGCGGGCGGAAGCTATCCTTGTGTGCAGGTCGTCGACCGGCTGACCCGGTTTTATCACGACCGCAAGGTCCAGCCCTATGGGCCCTATCCGGGGGCGCAGGCGGGCGGCGCCGAGATGGACGAGGCGCGGACCCGTCTGGCGGCGATGATGGGTGTCGCGCGGCAGGAGGTGTCGTTCGGGCCTTCGACCAGCGCGAACACCTATGTGCTGGCGCAGGCGTCGCGGAAGTGGCTGGCGGGCACGGGCGGCGCGGTGGTGGTCACGAACCAGGATCACGAGGCGAACTCTGGCGTCTGGCGGCGTCTGGCGGATGAGGGGATCGAGGTCCGGGAGTGGAAGGTCGACCCCGAGACCGGCTCGCTGGAGCTGCCCTCGCTGGCGGCGCTTTTGGCCGACGGCTGCGTGAAGCTGGTGTGCTTTCCGCATTGTTCCAACGTGATTGCCGAGATCAATGATGTGGCGGCAATCTGTGCGATGGCCCGGGAGGCCGGTGCGCGGACCGTGGTGGACGGCGTGAGCTATGCGCCGCATGGGTTCCCGGACATCCCGGCGCTGGGCTGCGACGTGTACCTCTTCTCGGCCTACAAGACCTATGGCCCGCATCAGGGGATCATGGTCCTGCGCGAGGCTTTCGGGATGGAGCTGCCGGGTCAGGCGCATTTCTTCAACCATGGCACGCTGTACAAGCGGCACACTCCGGCCGGACCGGACCACGCCCAGATCGCGGCTTGTGCGGGCATGGCGGACTACATCGACGCGGTGGCCGCGCGGCACGGGGTGACGGGCGACGCTGCCGCGCGAAACCGCGGGGTGCATGATCTGATGCGGGCGCAGGAAGTGGCGGTGATCCAGCCGCTGCTGGATTATCTGGCGGGACGCAACGACCTGCGGCTGCTGGGGCCAAGGGCGGCCGAGCGGCGGGCGCCGACAGTGGCGGTCGAGTTGAACCGTCCGGCGGAACCGGTGTCAGAGGAGCTGGGCCGCAACGGGATTGCGTGCTGGGCGGGGGATTTCTATGCCGTCCGACCGCTGGAGGCACTGGGGATCGACCTTGCGAAGGGCGTCCTGCGGATGAGTGCGGTGCATTACACGTCGGCCGAGGAAGTGGAGCGGCTGATCGGGGCGCTGGACCGGGTGCTCTGACGTCAGTTTGGCGGAGCGCTGGCGCGCAAGCCTTTGCATTTGTCCCTTGCGCGAAATGCGCAAGGGACAGGTTTGGGGCCGGTCGCCCGCCCCATGGCGCCGGTCCCTTGAACTGGTGGCACAATTATCGCCATATCCCGGAAATATTTGAGAAAAGAGCAGGCTCAGGCTGATCCGTTGGGTGTCTTGCCGCGTAATCCCCCTGAGTGAAGGACGGGGAATGACCGACAAGCCGTTGATCCTGTGGTTCCGCCGCGACTTGCGGTTAGCTGACCAACCGATGCTGACGGCGGCGGTGGCCACCGGGCGGCCGATTTTGCCAGTTTTCGTGCTCGACCCCGAGACCGAGGCCATAGGAGCGGCCGCGAAGTGGCGGCTGGGCCTTTCGGTCGAGGCCTTCGCGGCGAGCCTTGCGCGATCCGGCCTGCGGCTGATCCTGCGGCGCGGGCCGGCACTTGCGGTCTTGCGCGGGCTGGTGGCCGAGACTGGTGCGGCTGGGGTCTGGTGGTCAAGGCTTTACGATCCGGCCGCCGTTGCACGGGATACCGCAGTCAAGGCGGCGTTGAAGGCCGAGGGGCTGGAGGCGCGGAGTTTTGCGGGGCATCTTCTGCACGAGCCCTGGGAGATCGAGACGGGGCAGGGCGGTTTCTACCGGGTGTTCACTCCGTACTGGAGGGCGATGCGCGGGCTGGCAGTTGCGCCGCCCGCCGCGGCCCCGGAGCATATGCGGGGGCTGGAGGTCTGGCCCAGCTCTGACCGGCTGGAAGACTGGCGGCTAGGTGCGGCGATGAACCGGGGGGCGGCGGTCGTGGCCCGGTATCAGGCGGTGGGCGAGGTGGCGGCGCGCGGTCGCTTGCATGACTTCCTGGACGGTCCTGTCCAGAGGTACGGCACGTTGCGGGATTTTCCGGGCGTGGCCGGAACGTCGCGCCTTTCGGAGAACCTGACCTATGGCGAGATCGGCATCCGCGAAGTCTGGTACGCCGGGCAGCGGGCGCGGGAAGACGGCGCCTCGGGGGCGGAGAGTTTCCTGCGCGAACTGGCCTGGCGTGAGTTCAGCTATCACCTGATGCATCACACCCCGTCCATCACCTCGGCAAACTGGAAAGCCGACTGGGACAGTTTTCCCTGGCGGGGTGACAATC
Organism: Tabrizicola sp.; assembly: GCA_016792685.1. Taxonomy (GTDB): domain Bacteria; phylum Pseudomonadota; class Alphaproteobacteria; order Rhodobacterales; family Rhodobacteraceae; genus Tabrizicola. The sequence continues at coordinate 9,741 of JAEULQ010000037.1, forward strand.
CGGATGCCGAACGCTGGCGTCGTGGCATGACGGGCGAGCCCTTCGTCGATGCTGCCATGCGCGAGATGTATGTCACGGGCACGATGCACAACCGCGCGCGGATGGTGGCGGCAAGCTATCTGACCAAGCACCTACTGACCGATTGGCGTGTCGGTCAGGATTGGTTCGCCGAGTGTCTGACAGACTGGGACCCGGCGGCCAATGCCATGGGCTGGCAATGGGTCGCCGGCTGCGGTCCGGATGCAGCGCCCTATTTCCGGGTCTTCAATCCGGCAGGCCAGGCCGAGAAGTTCGATGCGGACGGGCGCTACCGCGACCGCTTCCTTGCCGAGACCTCGGTCGCGCCGGGGCCGGAGGCCTTGTCCTACTTTGACGCCGTACCACGGTCCTGGCGGCTTGTTCCGGCCGGGCCCTATCCATCGCCAGTGATCGCCTTGGCCGAGGGTCGGGCGCTTGCCCTTGCGGCATATGCTGAACGAAATGCTTGAGCGAAGCGTCACACTTGGTGAATGTAGCAGCGACGACAGATACCCTGGGGGTGGGGCAATGGACGTTTTGACGACAGTGCAAGGCCAAGCGGACTTGCCGCGGTACTTCGCTTCGGTCTTCGAGACCGCAAGCAGGCTTCGGGTCGGTCGACTAGACTTCGTGCTGCCCGACGGGCGCCGGTTCCGCGTGGAGGGGAAGACCCCGGGGCTGGGCGCGGAAATCAGGGTCTCGAACCCGGACGTGTTCACGCGCCTCGTCCGTGACGGCGATCTGGGATTTTGCGATTCCTATCTGGACGGCTGGTGGTCGACGCCGGATCTGCAGGCGTTTCTGGATCTGATCCAGAATCCCGAGAACAACATCGTGGGCGACGGGTTCCCCGGCCTGTCGCTGGTTCGCGCCTATGAGCGGCTGCGGTTCTGGCTGCAGTCGAACACCAAGCGTCAGGCCAAGAAGAACATCCAGTATCACTACGACCTGGGCAACGACTTCTACCGGCTTTGGCTGGATGACACGATGACCTATTCCTCGGCCATCTTCGAGAATGGGCAGGAAAGCCTTGAGACGGCGCAACGCCGGAAATACGCCAGCATGATCGACCAGATGGGCGCGCGGGAGGGCGACCATGTGCTGGAGATCGGCTGCGGCTGGGGTGGTTTTGCCGAATTCGCCGCTCAGGAGCGCGGACTGAGGGTCACGGGTCTGACGATCAGCCAGGCGCAATATGACTATGCCGTCGACCGGATCGCGAAGGCCGGTCTGTCGGACAGGGTCGAGATCAAGCTGCAGGATTATCGCGACGAGCGCGGGAGTTATGACGGCATCGCCTCGATCGAGATGTTCGAGGCGGTGGGCGAGAAATACTGGCCGGTCTATTTCAACACCCTGCGCGAGCGGCTGAAACCGGGCCGGAATGCCACGCTGCAGATCATCACGATCGCCGATGCGCGCTGGCAGATGTATCGAAAGGGTGTCGACTTCATCCAGAAGTACATCTTCCCCGGCGGCATGCTGCCCGCCCCTTCGGTCCTGCGGGTCGAAGTTGAGCGCGCCGGATTGCTGATCAAAGGCTCAATCGAATTCGGCGAAAGCTACAGCCAGACGCTGCGCCGCTGGCACGAGACCTTCAACGCGCGGTGGTCGGACGTCAGGAAGCTGGGCTTCGACGATCGATTCAAGCGGATGTGGGATTTCTACCTCACCTCTTGCGCGGGCGCGTTTCACGGTGGAAACTGCGACGTGACGCAGATCACGGTGACGCGTCCTACCTGAGGGACAGACGATGGCAACTCCTATGCCGACCGGGGCTAAGCTAATGGCAGCGGTCAGTTTTGCTGTGGTTGGCTGGATCATTGCCAATGCCTATGTGCCGAACATGCCGGAAGCCATGGCCATGGGCCGGTTCCGCGAAGGCGTGGCCCTGGTCGGGGCGATCGTGGGCTGGCGGGTGATGGGGCCGTCTGTCGGCAAGGGCTATCTCGAAGCCGCCGGATCCGGGATCAAGACGGTCGTGCTGCTGGTCTTCTTTTCGCTCTTGCTGTTCTCGACCTACGAGATGCTGATGAATTCGGTGAAGATGCGCTATGATGGACCGATGGAGGCGGCGCTGGATGTGCTGATGACCATGGTCCGGCGATCCGAAGCGCTGCTCTCGATCAGCGTGTTGGGATCGATGCTGATCGGCGGCATGGCGGCCGGTATGCTGTCGGAAAACGCGGGCCGCCGCTGGCGTTGATCCGGGAATGAAACCGGCAGATCTGGGCCCTGCTTTGCGGGATATCGTGGTTGGCTCCAGCGCGGGTGACGAGGCCCGTGTCCGGCTGGCGTTCTTTGCCGAAGTGATGGGCGAAGACCCGGCCCGGGACGCGGCGGGGCTTGAATTGGCGCGGCTGGTGATGCGGGCCCTTGGCAAGCTGCCTGCCGCCAGGGTCCGGGCCAGGCTGGGGGCCTTGCGGGTCGAGGCGGCGAGCCGGTTGCGTGCGGCGGATGCAGCCAAGCGCGGATTGCGGGCCGGAACGGGGGAAGTGGCGGTCGAGGGGGGCGACTACGCCCATGCCGGGTTCTTTGGCATGGAGATCCATCGCCTGCGCCACCGGCGCTTTGACGGGACGATGAGCCCGCTGCTGACCCGCGAGGTCTTTGTCGCGGGCGATGCGGTGACGGTCCTGCCCTATGATCCCTTGCGCGACCGGGTGCTCTTGATCGAGCAGATGCGGATGGGGCCTTTGGGTCGTGGCGACCCCTTGCCCTGGCAGCTTGAGGCCATCGCCGGGCGGATCGATCCGGGCGAAACGCCCGAGGCGGCGGCGCGGCGCGAAGCGGTGGAGGAGGCCGGGCTTCAGCTCGGGCGATTGGAAAAGGTGGCCGAATACTACCCGACGCCGGGGGCGGTGACGGAGTACCTATATTCCTATGTCGCGCTTTGCGATCTGCCGGACAGCGTGGCGGGCGTCTTCGGCGCGGCCGAGGAGGCAGAGGACATCAAGGGACTTCTGCTGAGCTTTGACCGGCTGGTCGAGGTCATGGCTTCGGGCGAGGTCGGCAATGCGCCGCTTTTGCTGACCGTGCTTTGGCTGCAGCGCGAAAGAGCGCGGCTGCGTGGGTGAGCTTCGTGGGCGGAATGCCCAGCTTGCGGTCTGTTAGCCGACTTGCGTTGCGCTCTGAGGCAGAGGCCGGAGGGTTTCGCACCCTCCGGACCTTTCGCGGAGCATTCTCTGCCAGCGCAAGCCTGGACCGGGTTTACAGGTTCAGACTGACCCAGGCGCCGTTCCGGGCCGAGGAGCGGACGCAGGCGTCGACGAAGGCAACACCTTCGAGACCTTCCTTCAGGCCGGGATAGGTCGTGCCTGCGGGCAGGGCGGCGCCTGTCTTGGCGGCACGGATTGCACGGGCGGCTTCGGCATAGATGTTGGCGAAACCCTCCAGATAGCCTTCCGGGTGGCCGGGCGGCACACGGGTCATGCGGGCGGCCTCGGGGCCGGAGCCCGCGCCGCCGCGGGTGATCAGGCGCTTTTCCTTGCCGAAGGGCGTGAACCAGAGGTAGTTCGGGTCCTCTTGCGCCCATTCGAGCCCGCCCTTGGTGCCGTAGACCCGCAGGCGCAGGCCGTTCTCGTTGCCCGGTGCCACCTGGCTGCACCAGAGCATCCCCTTGGCCCCGCCCTTGTAGCGCATCAGCACATGGCCGTTGTCATCGACGCGGCGGCCGGGAACGAAGGCGGTGAGGTCGGCGGCGAGGGTGTCAAGGGTCAGGCCCGTCACGAAATTCGCGAGGTTGAAGGCATGGGTGCCGATGTCGCCGGTCGAGCCGCCAGCGCCCGAGCGCGCGGGGTCCGTCCGCCAGTCGGCCTGTTTCTGGCCCGACCCTTCCAGAGGTTCGGTCAGCCAGTCCTGGGCATATTCCACCTGCACAACGCGCAATTCGCCCAGGTCACCCGCCGCGATCATCGCCTTGGCCTGCCGGATCATCGGATAGCCGGTGTAGTTGTGGGTAAGCGCGAAGACGACGCCACTGGCCTCGGCCGCTTTCGCCAGCTTCTTCGCTTCGGAAAGGGTTGCAGTCAGCGGCTTGTCGCAGATGACGTGGATGCCGCGTTTGAGGAACTGCATCGCCACGGGGGCGTGCATGTGGTTGGGGGTCACGATGGCGACGGCGTCGATCCCGTCTTTGCGGCGGGCCTCCTTGGCGGCCATCTCGGCGAAGGAGGTGTAGGCGCGCGGCACGCCAAGGTCGGCGGCCGAGGCGAGCGCCTTCTCCGGGTTGGATGAGAAAGCACCCGCAACCAGTTCATACTGATCGTCAATTCGCGCGGCGATGCGGTGGACGGCGCCGATGAAGGCATCGCGTCCCCCCCCGACCATGCCAAGACGCAGGCGGGGTTCGCGGGCAGTGTGGGCGGCGTCGATCGGCATGTTCTACTCCAGTCCAAGCATGCGGCGGTTTGCGGCACGATCCGTACCCGCATCGGCAAAATCGTCAAAGGCCTTTTCGGTGACGCGGATGATATGGGCATCGACAAAGGCCGCGCCTTCTCGGGCGCCGTCTTCCGGGTGCTTCAGGCAGCATTCCCATTCGACGACAGCCCAGCCGTCGTAGCCATACTGGGTGAGCTTGGAGAAGATGCCGCCGAAATCGACCTGGCCGTCGCCGGGCGAGCGGAAGCGGCCCGCGCGGTTCACCCAGGACTGGAAGCCGCCATAGACGCCTTGGCGGCCAGTGGGGTTCAGCTCGGCGTCCTTGACGTGGAACATCTTGATCCGGTCATGGTAGATGTCGATATGATCAAGGTAATCAAGGTGTTGCAGGACGTAGTGCGACGGGTCGTAGAGCATGTTCGCCCGCTTGTGACCCTTCACCCGGTCAAGGAACATCTCGAAGGTGACACCGTCATGCAAGTCCTCGCCGGGATGGATCTCGTAACAGACGTCGACACCGCAGCTGTCGGCATGGTTCAGGATCGGGGTCCAGCGGCGGGCCAATTCGTCAAAGGCTTCCTCGACAAGGCCTGCGGGGCGTTGCGGCCAGGGGTAGAGGTAAGGCCAGGCGAGCGCGCCGGAGAAGGTGGCGTGGGCGGAGAGGCCGAGGTTCTTCGAGGCGGTCAATGCCTTCTTGACCTGATCCACGGCCCATTCGGCGCGGGCTTTCGGGTTGCCGCGAACTGCTGGGGCGGCGAAGCCGTCGAAGGCAGTGTCGTAGGCCGGGTGGACGGCGACAAGCTGGCCCTGCAGGTGGGTCGAAAGTTCGGTCACCTCCAGCCCCGCCTCCTTCGCAACTCCCTTGAACTCATCGCAATAAGCCTTGGAACTGGCGGCCTTTTCCAGATCGAAGAGACGGCCGTCCCAGCTGGGGACCTGCACACCCACATAGCCGCAATCGGCGGCCCAGCTGGTGATCGATTTCCATGAGTTGAACGGGGCGGCATCACCCGCGAACTGCGCCAGGAACAGAGCCGGGCCCTTGATCGTCTTCATCATTTTCCTCCAATTCGGGCCTAGCGACCCGGTTCTACCCTGACTGGAACTTCCAGGCCCTGCCGGTCCGCCCAGTCACGCTTGTCAATTTCGGCAACAAGGGCGCGGGCGAGGAATTCGCCCGCCCGTCCCACATCCTCGCGCACGATAAGGATATCCTGCCTGAAACGGCGCAGGACGGCGATGGCCTCTTTGGCGACGACGTCGAAGTCGCGGCCAAGAGTGAGGCCAGCCTGCTCGGCGCCGGCAATGGCCGCCATTGCGGCGGTCGTTGAACCGAGGAGCAGACCATCCGGTGGATTCGGTCGCGCGAAGCGGGCGAAAATGGCGGCTTCGACGGATTCTCCGCCGCTGTCCGAGGTGATGTTCTCGGCCACTTCGAACGGCACGCCCAGAAGCGCGGCTTCGTCGGCGAAGCCGTAGGTCATGTGGCGTGCGTACATGTGCGCGCGCGGGGGCGCGACCAGGAAAAGGCGCTTTCGGCCGCGTTCGGCGAGACTGCGGGCGCCGAGGCGGCCGAAGGCTTCATTGTCGAAGTCGAAGTAGAGATGATCGATCCCCATGGCCGTGCGACCATGAGCGGCAAAGGGAAAGCCGTGGTCGTGCATGTAGCGGATGCGGGGGTCGTCTTCCTTGGTCTGGTTCAGGATGATTCCGTCCGCGCTTTCCGTTTCGACGATGTAGCGAATTGGCTCCATCGGGTCCTGATCCGCGAAGAAGGGCATCACCACGAGGTGGTAGGCCGTGCCGCGCAGCGCATTGGCGATCGAGTAGATCAGCCGCGAGGTGTGGTTCATGATATCGGTTTCGGTCGACAGCACGAGGGCAATGACATTGGTCTTGCCGGTGCGCAGACGGACGCCCGCACGGTTCGGGCGATAGCCGAGCTGGGCAGCGGTCTCGCGAACCCGGCGCTTGGTGTCCTCGCCGATATCCGGGGCGTCCTTGAGAGCCCGGCTGACCGTGGCGATCGCCAAGCCGGTCGCGGCGGCGATTGTCTTCAAGGTCGGCCGACCGGGATCCGAATCAGTTGTGGGTGGGTCAGGGAGAATCGACATGCTGTCCCCCATCTGCCCGCGAAGGCTGGCCCGCACGGGACCTTGGCCGCCGAGGTGATTCGCCGCCCGAAGCTGTTTTCGCACCTGCAGCGCCATGCGCGGGGCCCGGGCCGGGAAAGCCCCGTCCGGTAATGGATTCCCCCCTGTTTCGGCAGCGCAGCATTGGCGTGTTCACCTTCGGATTTCGGCCCAGAACCGCTTGGATAATCCCCCCATGAAAACTTGAGCGAGGGTACGGGACAAGCGAAAAGATTGGTTGATCGAAAAAACTATAACGTTATAGGTTCGGACTATAACGTTTTAGAAACCGGGAGGAACGGATGAAACTTACCAAACTGACGGCGGTGCTTTTCGCCTCGGCGGCGCTGCCCGCCATGGCGACCGAACTTGAGGTCACCCATTGGTGGACCAGCGGCGGGGAAGCCGCGGCTGTGGCCGAGCTTGCAAAGGCGTTCGACGCTTCGGGCGACAAGTGGGTCGACGGCGCGATCGCGGGCGGTGGCGGCACGGCGCGCCCGATCATGATTTCGCGCATCACCGGCGGTGACCCGATGGGTGCAACCCAGTTCAACCATGGCCAGCAGGCGCTGGAACTGGTTGAGGCCGGCCTGATGCTGGACCTGACCGATGTGGCCGAGGCCAACAACTGGAAGGAAATCGTCTATCCGCCGAGCCTTCTGGATGCCTGCACCGTGGACGGCAAGATCTACTGCGCTCCGGTGAACATCCACTCGCCGGAATGGCTGTGGCTGTCCAACAAGGTCTATGAAGACCTGGGCATTCCGGTCCCGACCAACTGGGACGAGTTTGTCGCCACGGCGCCGCAGGTCGATGCTGCCGGGAAGATCCCGCTGGCACTTGGCAACCAGCCCTGGCAGTCGAACCTCGCCTTCGGCGCGATGCAGATCGCGGTTGCGGGTCTTGATGCCTGGAAGGCCGTGAACGTCGACAAGAACATGGATGTGGCGGCTGGTGCCGAATACGCCAAGGTCTTTGCCGCTGCGGCTTCGGCCCGCGAACTGGCGCGCAAGTCGACGGTTCAGGACTGGAACCAGGCGACGAACCTGGTCATCACCGATCAGGCCGCTGGCCAGATCATGGGTGACTGGGCTCAGGGTGAATTCCAGGTTGCCGGTGAAGTGGCTGGCAAGGATTATACCTGCCTGCCGGGCCTGGGCCTCAACCAGTACATCTCGACCGGT
>JAEULQ010000103.1 GCA_016792685.1 Tabrizicola sp.
GTCATCCGCTGTGCCAAGCGGCTCTGTACCGGTCGCGTCCCCGGCAAAGACCGCCCGCCCCGAAGCCTGCGTGTTCAGAAGCCCGACAGCCGACTGAAGCCGCCCCCGGGCGTCGGCGGCGACCGTGTTGATCTGCGCCGGCGTCGAAAAGTCGCGGGCACCCAGGAGCGTGGTGGTGATCCCGGCCGCAAGCTGCGACAGGCCTGAAATCGCAGTCTGCTGAGCCTGAGCCTGGAAGGCTGTGTCGGTGGCGGTCGACCTGTAGGCCGAAAGCCGCGTGAGGCTTGCATCAATGGCCAGAAGCGGCGAAAAATCGCCCCGTGTGACCTGACCGATGTCGCCGTGCCGCCCCGTCGCCACCTCTTGCGAGGCTTCTTGTACCCGGGCGCGCAGTTCGGCGCCCTGGCGGGCCAGGATGTTTGTCAGACTGGCGTCTCCAACCGAAACCCGGGTCATGCGTCCAACCTGATCAACGTATCGATCATATCGGCCACTGCCTGGATCACCTTGGCATTGGCGGCGTAATTCTTTTCGATCACCAGAAGCTCCTGCATCTCGCGGTCGGTATCGATGCCGTTCTGTGCTTCAAGATCGGCAAGCGCGGTCAGCTTTGCGGCAGCGAAACTCTGTTCTGACTGCGCGGAGAGGCGCCCGGCCGAGGCATCCGACATAAGGTCTGCCGTCAGCGTGGCGAAACTGCGGTTTCCCGCCGTGAACCCCGCCGAGGAAAGCGGTCTGGCCGAGGCAAGCGCACCATGCAAGGCGGCGAGCAGGGCGCCCTGACCGGGTGGCCCCTCGGTCATGGCACCCAGGCCGTCACGCAGGCGGTAGATGGCCCCGCCCTGGGCCGGATCTGCGGCGGCGTTCAGGGCAAGGCGACCGGCAAGGCCGACCTCGTTCACCGGCAGGAAGGCAGCCCCCTGGTCGGTGAAAAGACCTGGCGCTCCGGGTGCGAGGGACGGATCAAGACCAGAGGCAGAAAACCTTTCGACAAGGTCGCGGGCGGCGGCATCGAGCTTGCCCTGAGCCGTGACTGCCATATCGTCACGCAAGGCAAAAAGCGCCCCCAGAGTGCCGCCCAGAATCGGGCTGGCCGAGCCAGCTGTGTCATAGGGCCGACCGTTGATCGTAATTCCGGACAGGCCGCCGAGTGCCTGAGTCATGTCGGGCGTGATCGTATGGGTAGCCGAAAATCCGATGACCGAGGCCGAGCCTTCCAGCAGGGGCGCCCCCCCGGTGGTGAAGAGCGCAATCTGGTTCAAGTCGCGCGGAATCTCACGCACCGGGACGATCTCCGAGATCTGGTCGACAAGACGCTGACGTTCATCCAGAAGCGCCGAGACATCGCGGCCGGCGCCGGTAAAGGACCGCAGCTCGACATTCAGTTCATGCAATTGCGAGAGTGTCGAATTGAGTTTGCCGACCTCGTCCGCGATCCGACGGTCGGCGGTCGCGCGGGCGGCCTGGATGTCGGCGCTCGCCGCAGCAAAACCTTGCATCAGGCTCTTTGCGGTACCGACAATGTTGGCAAGCCGCGCCTGCGATTCGGGACGCCCGGCCGCCTCGACCAAAGATTGGTCAAAGGCCGCAAGCCGGGCGGCAAGCGAGCCGGGGCTGTCGGGCGTTCCCAGGGTGCGTTCGACGCGCTTGAGGAATTCGGCCCGCACGTCACGGTCCCCTCCACCCGCCTGGGCCAGACGACGTTCACCCAGAAGCTGGCGGTCAACGTCGCGGGTGACGCCACCAAGCGCTACGCCCTGCCCGGTGCCCGCCAGAACTGCGGCCCGCATGTTGACTTCGCGCCGGGCATAGCCGGGCGTCGTTGCATTCGCCACGTTGGACGAAAGGATCTCGGCCTGACGCGATGTGGCTGCGAGACCCGAAAGTGCGCCTGCCAGGGCCGAGGTAACGCTCATCCCCTATCACCGTTTGATGTTCGTGGTTTCCTGCAACATCTCGTCGACCGTCTGGATCACCTTGGCGTTCGAAGAATAGGCCCGCTGGGTCTGGATCAGACTGGTCAGTTCGGCGGCAACATCCGTCTTTGAGCCTTCCCGCGAGTAGCCCTGGATCGAACCGGTCGGCCCGCTGCCCGCGTCCCAAAGGAAGAACGAGCCAGAGTCAGGCGAAACCTGGTAAGTCTGGTTCGAGAGCGACAGCAGGCCGTTCGGGTTCGGCACGTCAACGATCGGAATCTGGTAGAGGCGCCGGGTAAAGCCCGTGTCGTAGGTCGCGTTGACATAGCCCTTCTCGTCGACCTCAACCGTCGTGAGGTTGCCCACGGGCGAGCCGTTCTTGGTGATCGAGACCGGGGCGAAATTGTCAGAGAGCTGCGTCAGGCCGTTCGGATCGCCGAGACGACCGATACCCACCGTCATCGGGCCACCGTCAACCGTCAAGGCAAGTGTCCCATCGGCGGGGTTGTAGGCGCCGCCCGAGACAACGGTGACCGAGGCCAGGGTCCCGCCTGCACCGCGGGAATCGTCGAAGGTCAGATTGTATTCGCCAATCAGCGCATTGTTGGAAGCCGAGTCGCGGATCTGCATCGTCCACTGGTTCGACGACCCCGAGACCGGGACGACCGGAACGAAGGACACCTGCAGCGATTCAGACGTGCCGAGGTTACCGAAGTATTCCACTGAGAGCGGCGGGGGAACGGCCGTCGAACCCGCAACTGTGTAGGTCGCAGGCAGGTTCACCCCGAGGTTCATCGTTGTCGTCGGGTCACCGGCGGTCTGGTTGGTATTGATCACGATCGGCACCAGGCCCGAGATCGTATCGCGCGGGTTCGAGGGAATCGTTCCGTCTGCATTCGCGGGCCAGCCAAGCAGCACAAGCCCGGAATCCGTCTTCATGACACCATCGGCATCGGTCCGGAAACTGCCGGTCCGCGTCATCAGCAAAGGGGTATCGCTGAGCGCATTGCCCAGCGATACCTCGTTGATCACCGGCAGCATGCCACGTCCGGCAATGGCCAGGTCCAGCGCATTGCCCGTGCCGACAAGATCACCCCGCTCGTCGATCAGCCGCACGGTCGAGGCCCGGACCCCCCCTGCGGAATAGGTACCCGCCCCGCGGGAGGAGGTGATGACCATGCTGGTGAAATCGGTGGAGGCGCGCTTGTATCCAAAGGTGCTGGAGTTCGCGATGTTGTCGGAAATCGACGCCAGTCGCGTGGCATTGGCGTTGAGTCCGGCCACACCCGCGCTGAGCGAGGAGGAAATCGTCATGGAAAGCGCCTTTCTGCTGTTTCGACTCCTGTAGAGCCAAAGCTGCAGCACGGGCGCTTAACACCGGCCTAACGGATAAAATTCGATGGATTATCGGTCGCGGCGCAGGAGTACGACCTCGATCCGGTTGTTGCGTTCGGCCGCCGGGTCGGCGACTGCGGGCTTTCGGTCGGCATAGCCTGAGACCCGCTGCATCCGCAGAGTATCGATCCCTGCGGCCTCAAGCGCCTGACGCGATGCCTGGGCGCGCAGGGCTGACAGATCCCAGACCGGATTGTCGATCAGCGTCACGGGATGCGCCCGCAGGTGACCGGACACGGCGATCTCATTGGTGGTCAGGTTGAGCACTTCGGCCAGAAGATCGGCGATGGCCAGCATGACGGGGGTCGGTTCGGCGGTCGTTTCGGTGAAGAGCGGTGCATCCGGCAGGTCGAAGACCTCGATCACCAGGCCTTCGTCGGTGACCTTGGTGACCACATGGCGCAAGAGCTGTTCCATCGTGTTGCTTTCGCCGCCACGGGCCATCAGCGCCTTTTCGACATCTTCAAGTTCGGACTGCGCCCGGCCTTCGCCCGCAGCACCGCGACCAGCATCTTCGCCGGCTTCGTCGGCAGAGGACGCCGCGGTCTTGCGGTCCATCGCGCCGGTTCCCGTATGGGCCATCGTCTCTTCCGAGAAGACGCTGTCACCCCCGAAGGCCCCGTCGCCCCCGCCCGAGATCCGGTTTACCGGGATTGTCGGGTTGAAGTAATCCGAGATCCCTTTCCGCTGCTTTTCCGTCGTCGCGTTCAAAAGCCACATCAGGAGAAAGAAGGCCATCATGGCCGTCACGAAGTCCGCATAGGCGACCTTCCATGCCCCGCCATGGTGGCCCCCGCCAGCCACGACCTTCTTTCGCTTGATGATGACTGGCGCGGCATTGCTTTGCGCTGCCATCCCACATCACCCAAATATCACACCCGAAACCAGCAATAGCAGGCACGGGCTTTACAGCCGCTTAACCGGTGGCGTTTTATGGAATTTCCGCAGTTCTGCCACAGTCGGGCGTGGTGGCAGTCCTGGCGTTCAGCGCAGGGCGCGGTTCCAGGCCAGAAGCACCACCTTGGTGCCGTCGCCCTCAATGACCCCCAAGAGGATGGCCCCACCGGACCGGGCGCAGACCAGGCTATGCCCCTCAACCAGCGTTGCCCCCAGGAGGATGCAGATCGGACCGCCCGGCTCGGCTGCGACAAGATCGAGTTGGCGGTCTAGCGACTCGCGTTCATCCGAAAGGAAGCCCTGCAGGTGCGAGACCATCTCTTCGGGACCGCTGGTCTGGCCGTCGTTGTCACCATCGACGATGATTGATGCAACAAGCGTATCGCCAAGCTGCTGTGTGAACCGGGCAAGAAGGTCGCCTGTCAGCTCGATCCCGTCGTCAGGGATCTCTTGCACTGCTTCGTGCACGACTTCGGCGGTCTCCTCGTCGTCTGCCGCGTCTTCGTTGAGCTCGATCAGCAGGAGGTCCGCCAGCAGAGCCACCGGAAGGCCGACACTGACACCTTCGCCACCCCGGCCGATCGGGCCGGAGGTGACCCGAAGCTCGTGCCGCGGGACCGCGACGGCTTGCAGAAGCTTGATCAGGTCGTCCTTGTTTTCGTCTTCCAGAGTCTCGGCATTCAGGCAGGCCTCGGCCCCGGCAAGGCCGATGGCCGCGGAAAGGCGCAAGACCCGCCGGCCGGCGACGTCCAGCGTGAGGCTGGGCCCGCCTTCCGAACTGAAGCGCAGGGACCGGCCGAGCATAGTCTCGTTGGCTTCGCGCAGGAGTTGAGCCAATGGGTTGCGGTCCCGCGCATCGGCAATCACCCGCTCTTTGCCCGGCGCAAACCGGGCAGCCGTCTGCAAGCTTTGCAGACGTGCAACAATCGGAAGAGTGCTCTTGTTCAACGGTGTGCTCGACCCCCGTCACCCGCCATGGGTGATGCCTTCAAGCGTTTCCCGGATTTTCTCTACAAACGCAGCAAGGTCAATGCTGTGATCGCAAATGCAGCACAGCGCGTCGGCGGGCTCGGATTCCGAGCGAAGGAAAAGGCGCACGCTGTCAGAGCCCATCACCACCGCGCCATGCGGTTCGCCGAAGGCCTCGACCGACAGGGAAAAGAGCGGATCGTCAAAGCAGGCCCGCGCCTGATTGCAGAGCAGATCAAGATGTTCCTGTGTCGTGCGAAGCGTGCCCGCGCTGGACAGGATCATGCGTGACGAAAGATCGGCGAACGCGACAAGGCGGGCCTGGGGAAAGGCCTTAACCACAGCTCCAAGGCTTTCTGTCACGCCCAATGTCGGATCCTTCCTGCTGCCTTACGAGCTTTTTGCCCGACCTGTGAGCATGGGCTCCATGCTGCCGACCAGATCATCAGCAAAAGTCACCATGGCAGGGCCGGAATCGGCCGTCGGGCGTTCGGTCCGAAGCAGGCGTTCGCCCTTGGCTTCGACCCGACGCGGCAGGATCTTCACCACCGGTGTATTCCGGATTGCGGTCAGATGCTCGAACGTGCGGGCAATCAAGCTCTTGCCGACTTCGTTCTCGTCCGCGAAATCCGGCATGATCGCAGGCATGTTTTCCTGGCCGGGCTCGGGGGAGCCTTCGTCGATGATGCGGTGGGCAATCTCGAACAGGGCCTTGGAGAAGGCCTCAGCGCCGCTTTCGATCCATTTGTCCTCGTCATCGCCCGCCCGCATCGCCTGCAAGAGCGAGACCGGGAAGACTTCCGAGAACAGCCCCTCGGTCTCGGCCTTGACGCGCTTGACGACCTTGGTCTTGTCGCTGTCGCCCACGATCTTGTCGAACCGGGTGATCAGCAAAAGGCTGTTCCGCCGCAACTCGGCCGGGAAGGTCGACCACACGCCGGATTCGGACTGCCGCCAGGCCTGGGTCGCATGGGTGCACCAAAGGACGCCATCTGCCAGGTGCGCCATGCGCTCCCAGACTTCCGAGGACATCGAAGGGTCGGAGATCCCGGGCATGTCGATCAGGTCGAAATAGCGCAGGATGTCGCTCTTCATGAAGATGCGGACATGTTCGGTCGTCTCGAGGCTGACACGCTCAAGCTCGCGCAGGTCGAGGTCGTAGGCGTGACCGTCCAGCCCCATCGTGTAGGCGTCGTCAGGACCGTAGGACAGCCAGACCGGCGGCAGCTGGGTTGCGGTCACCTTTTCGAGTAGCGGCCTTGCCCCCATCAACACGTTGCAAAGCGTGCTCTTGCCCGAGCTGAATTCGCCCATGATGGCGATGCGGGGCTTTCGGGTCAGCGGCATTCCTCAGGTCCTTTCGTACCCTTCGACCGTCCTAGTCGGCATAGATGGCGAGTTCGTCCATGATGGACGCCAGGCATTCCTGACGGTCTTCCCAGGCGTTCACGCCGAACAGTTCCTTCATCTCTTCCATCGAAATTTCGGAAGATGCCAGAGCGCTCATCAGAAGTTCGCGCTGTTCCTGCAGGAAGTCCCGCAGGGTTGCCTGGGTGCGTTCCCGGAAAAGCCCGATCTGGATGGTCTTCAGGTCATTGATGATCGGGTCGGTTTCGGCCCGGATCAGCTTGTTGAAATCCTGCGCAAAGGCCTTGTATCCGCGGCGGCGCTGCCACCAGCCTTTCCACCAGCTGACCTGAAGGTCGAGCGCGATGGTCTGGCCGAGGTTGATCGGCGGCGGGATGTAGGAGACGACCGGTGTCTCGATCTTGAAGCCCTCGACGGTGATCGAGAAGGTCTTGCCGTAAAGGTCAGCGATCTTGACCGCCGTCTCGTTGTTCACTTCGGCGGCAATGGCATGCATCTTCTTCAGCACGACCTGATAACTGGAGCTCAGGAGCATCCGCAGCCCGAGCGGGCTGTAGTGCCAGGTCGCATCCTCGCCATTGGCCTGAAGGTGCTCGATCAGCGAGTTCGTCGCGCGTTCGAGGAAACGCTCGTAACTCTGGTCGATCCGGTTGGTAAAGTCCTTGCAGACGTTGTTGGTCAGGTGCGTCAGCTTCTCGACAGCGCCGATCTCGATCCGGCGCAATTCGCCGTCAAGCTGTTCGGGGGTCATGGTCCGGTTCAGCTGTCCGTCCGACTCGAGGATACGGACCTGATCGACCACGTCCAGGCTTTGCGCCAGGTTCAGGGCCTGACGCGAGGACTTCTGCAGCGCCTCGCGGACCGGGCCTTCGTACATCCGTTGGCCAAGCGCATCGAGGAGCGCGGGCACACCCGAGGCATGCCAGACAAGCTGTTCGGCCGACCAGCTGTCCATCTTGTCGGCAAAGGCCGCCCGGGTCCAGTTGATCGCCGACTCGGTGCTGTCGTCGGTCATCTCGTCGATCTTGCCTTCCAAGATCGCATTCGCCCAATGGGCCGAGCCATAGATGATGTCGATGTCCGGCGGCGCGTTGTTCTTTTCCAGCGTCTCCAGAATGGCGCGGTGAATCTCCGGCACCTGGTTCGCCGGATCAGGCAGTTCGTCGATCCGGTTGACGAAAATGATGATCTCGCGCGACTGGCGGTGCGCGATCAGGCGGATCAACGCCATGTCCATCGTCGTCAGCGCCTGGTGAGCGGACAGGACCACGATACAGGACCGGCTGTCGCGCACGGCATTGATGGTGATCTGCTCACGCATCATGAACGTGTCGTTCACACCCGGCGTGTCGCGCACACAGAGCTGGACGGGAAAGTCCTCGCGCTCGATGTAAAGGTCGGCAGATTTGGTGATGTCGGTAAAGCGGCCCTGTTCGGCACCACCCGATTCCTCGTCACCCACGCAGACATAGCGGCGCAGCAGGGTATCATCGACCGTACCGTAGCGATGCTCGGTGCCAAGCAGCATTTCAAACTTGCGACCCAGCCGCGCCTGCGCCTTTTCGCGCATCTGAACGACCTGAAGGCGGAGCTTCTCAAGCTCTTCATCCGCGCCTGCGCGGGCTGCCAACTGGCCGATCCGGCCGCCGTTCGATACGAGCTTTTCCCACTCGGCGTTGTCGAAGAACTTGAATTTCGCTTTGACGTTCAGTTCCGGGCTGGGCGTATTGATGTGCAACGAAGTGACGACCGAGGTCCACGGGTTCACGTCGGTCGGCAGCAGACCCGGCGCGCCGATCATGGCGTTGATCAGCGAGGTTTTCCCGGCCTTGATCTGCCCGATCACGGTGACCGAGGGCTCGACCTCGCGCACCTGGCTCATGATGCGCGTGACTTTTTTCGACGTGTCGGGATCGGCCATCGTGACGAAGTCGCGCAGCACGTCCTCGAACTGCCCGATCGCATCGGCAATCCGGCCCAATCCCGGGAAGTTGCGCTTCAGCGCGACATCGGGTTCTTGCTCGGGGGTCCCGGCAAGCTCGTTATCGTCTTCTGCAACTGCACCGAGTCCCATGATCACCTCACACTTGCGGGCCTGAACCATCTAGTCTTCATGCTCAACGGCACAAGTCTCCGCAATCTTGTCATAAGTTTGGAAAGTGGTCCCAATTGGGCACATTCTTGACGATTCTACGCTCACAATGGCGTCAGGCCGCGCGCAATGTTTCCAATTCGCGTCTGAGTTGCAAGATCAGCGTCAGGGCGTCATCCGCAGGGGCGTGGCCCTTTTCGAGCTGCATCAACATGATGAGGTCCAGGACCTCGCCAAGGTCGCCCTTGATTCGGCGCAGCTCCTCTGAACGGCCGCGCGTGACGATTTCCATCACCTGCTCGGTCGTTTCTCGTGAGTGTTCCAGAATCATGTCGACCGGGACTTTCGCGTCCGGGTCGATCTCGGCCTGCAGCTCGGCCGACCTCGCGACGATAACGTTGATAGCCTCACTCACGATCTCCGTCTCGACCGCCGGAATCTCCGTGGTCGGGAGGGGAGCCGACACAGCCCGGGCTGCGATGCGCGGCCGTTCGCGGCGGGGGGCGGCACCATCGACCGCGGGCGGCCGCTCACGCGACATGATCGCGCGCGGCGAAAATTGGTGTTCGACAGCCTCGGGGCGCACGGTTGTCGGCCGTTCCCGCGGTTCGACCTGCGGGGCGGGCATTCGTGGCGGTGCCGGTAGGCGCGTCTCGGGGGCGGCCATCGGCCTGATCTCGGCCCGCGGGCGTGCTGTTGTCTCTGCAGGCCGCACCCGAGCCTGCCGGTCAAAGAGCCGCGGCCTTTCAATAACCCGAGGCTGATCCGCGGGCTCGGACAAGGCTGCCGCCCGACGTTCGGTATCGGGACCCGGCCCCTCCGGTGCGGGCTCTGGCTCGACCGCCTCGGGCTCAGGCTCGGGCAAATGCTCGGCAACGGTTTCGGGCGCAGGTTCGAAGTCAGTTTCGTCTGCGTCGATGTCGTACGCTTCCGGCTCCTCGGGGAAGATGTCTTCCCTGGGTTCCTCGTCCTCAGGCCGCGCGCGGAGCGACGAAAGATCTGGCAGCGCGCGGTCGCTTTCTCCCTGCCCAGCAGCAGGCCTCCGTCCACCAAACAGCTGGGGACGGGCCGCGCGGGGCGGTTCTGCGGAAGGCGCCGGCGGAACCGGCGCGGCACTTGGGGCCGGTTCCTGCGGGGGATCGGTCTTGTCCGGACTGGAGACGACACTGGCCAGCATCCGCGCCACGTCGCCGTCATCTTGCGCCACAGGAGCCGCTGGTCTTGGCCGCCTGATGGGTTCCGGAGGACGTTCCGGTTCGGGCTCAGGCTCGGGCGGGGCTTCCATCTCCGCCTTCGATTTCCAGGTGGACCGCAGTGGGACAAGCGGAGTACTTGCTGTATCGGGCGAGGACGCCACGCGCTTGATCCGGTCGGCAAAGCGCCTGCGCGTGCCGGATTCCGGCTCTTCCGCGACGGGCTCAACTGGAACCTCGGGCGTGTCGTCTTCTTCAACTGCGCCTACATCGTCCGCCGAGTCGGTCGAAAGCACGGGCTCGTCCGTCCCGGCAGGCTCTTCGGCAGTGAAGTCCTGATCCTCGGCTTCCTGCTGCTCTTCTGCGAATTCCGCGGCTGATTGGGCTTCGGGTTCGTCTTCGGCCTCCGGCTCGACCTCCTCCGACACCACGTCCGGGACTTCGGCCACCGCTTCCGCATCGCCTGACTCAGGTGGCGTGGCCGCTTCCGCAGGCACTTCGGGCGGAGGGGTCCAGACCGGGGACGGTGCAGCCTCGTCGGATTCGGCAAACCGGCGCGCGACGAACTCGCTTGCCTCGACATGCCGCGCAAGCAAGAGCTCGGCCGTGTCCATATCTGCACGTCTGCCGGACTGGACGCGGGTCTTGATCGCAGTGATCACCGCAGAAGCGCCGCTGTCGCGGAATAGGTCACGATTGACCGGGCCACCTGCAGGCATGGCGGCCCTGGCCTGGCGGGCGGAAATCGACAGGATCTGCCGGAATTCCTCGCCCGCCCGCAGCTCGACCCGGTCGTGCATTGCGGTGGCCGATTCCCGGCTTCCCAGGAGATCGACCTTGGTAAGGAACATGAAACTGTTGTCTTTCACCGAATCGGGCAGGCTTTCCCAAACCGACTGTTCCTTGGGCAGGTAGGACGTCGTGCACCAGACAACGATGTCGGCCCGCTTGGAGGCCCATGTCGCAGCGCGGCGCTGCTCTGCCTCCATCGGTCCGGCCGAGACTTCAAGCAGGCTGATCACCTTCAGCGCGGGAAGGTCCAGTTCCAGCGTGACCAACGCTGGGGCAAGTGGCAGCACTTCGGCCAGATCGCCACCTGGCACGATACGGGAGGTGCCGTCGGTAAGCGTGCAAATCATGCGGGCTTCAGGGCCATGTTGCACGATGATCGTCGGAAGGCGCAGGGTCTCGGGAACGACAACCGCCCCGACAAGTAGGTTCAGGATCGAGGATTTTCCAGCGCCCGGCAAGCCAAGCAAAGCCACCCGAGCCGGCCGTTCCAGCCGCTCGATCAGACGTTCCGCAGCCTCCGCCGGTCCGCCGGCGGGCAAGAGCCCCCGGTCAAGTGCGCGGCCAAGCCGCTGGGCGACTGTCAGTTCTCCATCCGTATCTGCCATATCTTACTTTATGACGGTGACTCGCCTTGGCCGCAACCGTACCGGCGACAAATCCTCGGCAGGTTGATCCTGGTTGCTTTCCTGCACCGCTTCGACCACCGGACGCGGCGTACGGACCACCGTGGCGGCTGGCGCCACTGTCGGGGCTGAAGCCGGGACCGCTGCAGGTTTTGGCATGGGAACCAGCATGTGTTCAGGCGCAACCGTCGTCAGGCGGCGCGGCCGTGAAACTGCCATGGACGGTCTGTTTGGCACGTCTTCCTTTTGCCGTGCGGAGGCGTCGTTGACCTTGATGATGGTGAAGCTGATGTTGTCCTGGTCCGGGTCGTCGAGGCGGCCGAGTTCCTCGAGCAGCCGTTCGGCGATCTCGGTCGAGCGGGTCTTGCGGTACTTCGACAGCACCTTCTCGATCTGCGCGTTGCTCAGGAACTGCAGCCCGTCCGAGGCGCAGACCACGATGTCGCCCTGCTTCAGCTCATAGGGCTTGACC